>CAYSRA010000103.1:0-9173 GCA_964433205.1 uncultured Thiohalobacter sp.
CGACCCAGAACGGACCAGAGCGGGTCGGGACGGGTGCCCAGGCGGACGCAAGCGCCCGCGGGGCGCACGTGGGAGCGGCGAGGGCGCCCGGCGCAGCGAAGAGGAAGTACACGAGTCTGCAGCCGGTGGCCAGCAGGGAGCGCAGCAGCCCCAGGGCCAGAAACCGCGCCGTCGTAAAGACAGCGCCGCCCGCAAGGATGCCAACGGTAACGTAGCGAAGAAAGAAGCCAATGGTAACGTGGCGGAAAAAGCGCCCGCCGAAAAACCGGAGGGTCAGGCCGCTTCGGGCACAGAACAGACCCCGGGCCAGACCCAGGCCCGCAGCGGCAGCCGCCGTGGCCGGCGCGGCGGGCGTCGTCGCTCCGGCCAGCGCCGTGGTGATGGCAATGCCGCCCAGAATCCGAAGACCGCCTCCGGCGAAGCGTCGGCCGACACCGGGAAGGGTAGCAAGCCGCCGGCCGACGATGCCGCGCCAGCCACGAGAGGCGACAGCGGCAAACCCGCGGACACGCAGCCGCCGGCAACAACCGAAGCAAGCAAACCGGCGGCCGCTGCTGTAGCGCCGGTGCCCGAGCGCACGCCGAAGCCCAAACCGAAGCCGAAGCCGAAGCCAGTCAAGCAGTCTGGAAATGAGGCGCCGACGACGTCGTCAGACCAGGGCACGAAGCCGCAAAGCCGGCCGGCTGCCAGCAAGGATTCCACGACGGCGAAGACGCCCGCAGCTGCTACGCCCGCCAGCGCCGAATCGACAACGGCGAAGCCGTCTACGCCGCCGCCAGCCAAAGCAGAGTCAGCGCCAAAACCGTCGACCCCGGCACCGGCCAAAGCAGAGTCACCGCCAAAACCGTCGACTCCGGCACCGGCCAAAGCTGAACCGGCACCAAAACCGCCGGCGCCAGCCACGGACAAGCCGAGTGCAGTAGGCGACGAATAAACAGACACTGGCCCGATCTGCAGGCCACCCGTATAGGGTGGCCTGCACCTTTTACACCTTGAACTGCCCCACTGCGTCCTGTAATTCACTGCCCAGGCGGGCCAGGTCACCGCTGGCAGCGGCCGTCTGCTGAGCACCGCTGGCCGTTTCATCCGCCATTTTGGAAATATTGCTGATATTGCGGTTGATCTCTTCAGCGGTTGCGGTCTGTTGTTCCGCGGCGCTGGCGATCTGGGTGCTCATATCATTTATGCGGGCCACGGCCTCCGAAATCGCCGAAAGTGACGCGCCAGCCTTGCTGGCCTGTTCCACCACGGACTGCGCTTCTTCGCGGCTCCTGTGCATGACATCCACTGCCTTGCGTGATCCGGCCTGAAGTTTTTCGATGACCTGATTAATCTCTTCGGTGGACTCCCGGGTGCGACCAGCGAGCGTGCGCACTTCGTCAGCCACCACGGCAAAACCACGGCCCTGTTCGCCGGCGCGCGCGGCCTCGATCGCGGCATTCAGTGCGAGCAGGTTGGTCTGCTCGGCGACACCGCGGATCACATCCATCACCGCACTGATATTTTCGCTATCCTGTTCGAGCTGGCGGATAACATCGGCTGCGTTTTCGATCTGTCCGGCCAGCTGCCGAATCGCCTGTACCGCATCACCTACCACCTGGCGACCATCCGCTGTCTCCGCATTGGCTTCCTCCGCAGCGTGGGCCGTACCGGCTATGTTGCGGCTCACCTCCTGCACCGTGGCGCTCATTTCATTCATTGCCGTAGCCACCTGTTCCGTCTGTGACTGCTGTTCGTAGATGCTGTGGCCGGTCTGTTCGGTAATCGCCGAAAGCTCTTCGGATGAACTGCCGATCTGCATCGCAGACCCGGAAATCTGCCTGACTATCTTGTGCAGACTGTCACACATATTATTGATCGCACCACCCAGTTCGGCCAACTCGTCATTGCCTTTCAGTTTCAAAGGCGGGCCGGTGAGATCACCACCGGCAATTGCCTTGGCACGAGTCACCACAGCCTTCAATGGCACTGCGATCATCCGGCTGATAAAAATCGCGACAAACACACCGATGGCCAGGGCGATCAGTGACCCCGTGATCATGGACGTTTCCATCGAGACGGTATTGTGCTCGAGCTTCGTCTGGCCCGCTGCAGCCAGCTTCTCCTGTGACGTACGCATCTGGTTAAGGACTTCAAGAATAGCCCCGGCCTTTGGCGCGGCTTTGGTTCCCAGCCAGTAGTTGGCGAGGTTCCAGTCTTCGGCTGCCCGCAGTTCGAACATTTTTGCCGGTAATGGAGCGAACTCGCTACGCAGGGTTTTATAGGTGCGCCAGGCTCGCACCTGCCTGCCGTTGAACAACCGGGTCATGCCTGAAAGCTGCTTGAAACGATCCTCGTTTACCTTCCATTTGGCGCTGAACGCTTGCGCAAACTGCGCATCTCCCGAAAGCAGGTACGCACGGATACTGGCCAGCCCCACGGCAAAGGAACCGCGGCTGTCGGCCAGCAACGCCAGCAGCTTTTTACGCTGCGGCGAGGCCTCGAGCCCGGCTTCTTCATCAATCATATGGGTAAGAGCGCCGAGGATCCTGGAAGCCCTTGGCGCGGCTTCTGTCAACAGGATATTAAACGAGGGGATATTCTTCGGTGTGTGCGAGATGTCTTCCACTTCCTGCTGGGCTGTGCGGAATTCCTCCAGCAACCCCTTCAACTCATCCAGCCTTTCGATATTTTCGGGATCAGTCCATTCGCGGGAAAATACTTCCAGCTCTGTCACAGCCCGGTCGATCTGATCCCAGCCGCGCTGGCGCTCGGCCCTGAATTTTGTAGCCTTGACAGGGTCGTCCCCCAGTATCATGTAACCGCGCAGACCGGCCAGTGACAGGTGGACGCCATCGGCAAGCTCCATGCCGGCTACGACTGTCGGCATGCGTAGTTCGATCAGGCGTTTTTCTTCGCTGGAAATTTCACTCATCAGTGTGAAGTTGTAAATCGAAACCAGTGCCATCACCAGCAACACGGCACCGAAACCCAGGAATAACTTGTTCTGGATCGTTATTTTCATTTAAATACCCGCCTTGATTCTGTGTTTTTTATGCGCGACGTCCGGCGTCCGCCCGACCCATGGTGTCGACGGGTTTATAAATAGCTTTATGGAAATTCCGGCCTGAACGGTGATTATGGACAAACGTTTAGCTGCCTCGGCAGACTTCAAAAAGGCGCGGCAAAAACGTCGACACCGACAGGACGCCGGTATCGGATCGTACACGCAGGCGACGGGCGAGGCCTTTTACGTCAGGCGCTGACGAATCTCCCCCAGCAAACCTCTTGCACCTTCCTCGACCATATCGAGCACACGTTCAAATCCCTGCGCGCCCCCGTAATACGGGTCGGGCACTTCACCGGCTTGAGCGATTCCGGAAAATTCGAGTAACAACCGGACGCGTTCCTGAAGGTGCGTCGGACAGATGGCCCGTAAATCTTCAAGATTGCTGCGATCCATCGCCAGCACATAGTCAAAGGCTTCAAAGTCATTTTCGTGGATGCGCCGTGCCCGTTGCGTGGTAAGGTCGATGCCACGATCCGCCGCCGTGCGGGTGGCCCGCTGATCCGGCGGTTCACCGACGTGGTAGGCGTGGGTACCGGCGGAATCAATCTCGATGTGCGCAGAAAGACCAGCCTCTTCCACCAGCTTTTCAAACACACCCTGGGCCGTCGGAGAACGACAGATATTGCCCATACATACAAATAATACCCTTATTTTACTCATAGTTACCATCTTATCATGATGTAATTTATCGGTCAGGCCGAGAGATTTTCGCGCATTCGCATTCTTCGATACAATGCACCCATGATCGAGGATACACTCAAACGCAGGTTACGTGCCCTGGTCGGACGCCAGGTGGAATATCATGGCCATACCTGCCAGATCATCGAGGTGCTGGATTCGGAACAGGCGCTGGTCGTTCAGTGCAGTTTGCTGGATTCACCCCGAACCATTCAGGGCAACCAGTTCGGTGAAGCCACCCGTCGTGTACAGGCCTGCCACACCCTGCCACTGTATGACGAGGACCGGAAACTCAACCCGGACATCATCGACTGGCTCGATCAGGCGTCGCCCTGACGCGCTTTCAACAATTCTTCCGCGATCAACAGGTCATCTTCGGTGTCGACACCCGGGCCAGGGCGCTGTCCGGCTTCCGCGACGTGAATGCGTTCGCCATACCAGAGCGCCCTTAACTGTTCGAGTTGTTCTGCCTGCTCCAGCGGGCACGGGCGCATCTCTGCGTAACGGTTCAGGTAACCGACGCGGTACGCGTATATACCAATGTGACGCAACGGCACGATACCGATCGGCAGCGCCTTGAGGCCGTCCATCAGCAGGTCGCGGTCCCAGGGAATGGGGGCACGGCTGAAGTACAGTGCATAACCCGCCTGATCCGTCACCACCTTGACCACGTTGGGATCGAAAAACTCGCCGGCAGCAACCAGCGGAGTGGCAACCGTCGCCAGCGACGCTTCGCCGTTGGCAGCAAGATCGGTAGCCACCTGGTCGATCAGGCCCGGCGGCATCAGCGGTTCGTCACCCTGCACATTGACGACAATCGTGTCATCGGACCAGCCCAGCGTCGCCACCACCTCCCCCAGTCGATCAGTACCGCTGGCGTGGTTGGTGGCGGTCATGCATACCTCGGCACCGAATTTTTTTGCAGCATTCCCGATCCGCTCATCGTCGGTGGCAATAACAATCTGATCGGCGCCACACTGTCGCGCCGCTTCCCAGACATGTTGCAACATGGGTTTTCCGAGCAGTTCGCGCAGCGGTTTGCCGGGCAGGCGCGTCGAAGCATAGCGCGCCGGTATCACGACCTTGAAAGATTGTCTCATGGTGATTCCCCTGACGTTCAGGACGCCTGGATTTCCTCATCCGCGGGCAGTTCGCGGGCTTCTTCTTCGAGCATGACGGGAATATCGTCACGGATCGGGTAAGCCAGCCGGTCGACCTTGCAGATCAACTCCTGTTTTTCCTTATCGTAAACCAGGGGTCCCTTGCATACCGGGCAGGCGAGAATGTCGAGCAGTTTTTTATCCAAGGCGCGTTTTCCGTTTCAGGGTTTCAGTCAGCCATTGTCTGAATGCCGGGCCGACGTCCAGTTCAAGCGGCACGTACCAGACGTTGTTGCCTGCAAAGTCCCGGCATTTTACCGCGTCTTTCGCAGTCATTAAAACCGGCAAATCGTCTTCGAAGTGAATATCTTCCGCCACGAAGCGGTGGTGATCCGCGAAAACGCGGATATCGGGCTGCAAACCCTCATCGCGCAATGCAGCAAAAAACCTTGCCGGCCTGGCGATCCCGGTGACCGCGTGGCAGGGCTTACCGGCAAATTCCGGCAACGGCCGGGTGCAGGACGGATCGTTCAACTTCCGCGCATCACCGGCAGCCACAGCGACGGCGAACCACGCCGCCGGGTGTCCGCCCAGCGCCACCGTTGCGTCAACCTGGCGAAGCCGCGACAGCGGTTCCCGCAACGGCCCGGCCGGCATGCAGCGACCGTTGCCGAAACCGCGCCCGGCATCGATCATGGCGATTTCGATGTCGCGCGCGAGCCTTTCGTGCTGCAGGCCGTCGTCACTGATCAGCACATCGACCGGGTGCCGGGCCAGCAAGGCACGCGCTGCCGCAACGCGGTCGGCGCCGGCGTATACCGGACACCCCGTCGCCTGCGCGAGCAGAACCGCTTCGTCGCCGTTCTCGACCGGGTCACTGTCCGCCCCGACTGCGCGTGGCCAGTGCCGCGCGGTGCCGCCGTAACCCCGCGTCACAATGCCAACGCGCCAACCGCCGGTTTCCAGCAGCCCGCTCAGTGCAATCACAAACGGCGTCTTGCCGGTTCCCCCGACCGTCAGGTTGCCGACGACGATGATCGGAACAGCGGGGTGTTTCCGTTGCAGCAGGCCGCTGCGGTATGCCAGCCGGCGCACCTGCATCACCCCGCAATACAGCCACGATAACGGAACCAGCCACGCCGGCGGCGGACTGCTGCGGTACCAGATACGGTTCAGCCAGCGTTCCAGGCGAAGCCGGTGCATGTTACTCACGATCACGGAACTGCAGGCGATACAGGTCGGCGTAAACCCCCTGCTTTGCCAGCAACCCGGTGTGTGTGCCGCTTTCGACGATGGCGCCCCGCGCCAGCACCAGGATGCGGTCGGCGTGCTCCACCGTCGACAGACGATGGGCGATAATCAGCGAGGTGCGGTTACGCATCAGACGTTCCAGCGCATCCTGCACGAGCCGCTCGGACTCACTGTCCAGCGCCGAGGTCGCCTCATCGAGTACCAGCACCGGCGCATTTTTCAGGATCGTGCGTGCAATCGCCAGACGCTGGCGCTGCCCCCCCGACAACAGCGCACCGCGGTCACCGATACGGGTATCAAGTCCGTGCGGCAGTTCGCGGATGAATTCCATGGCGTGCGCCGCTTCCGCGGCGGCAATGATGTCGTGCTCACTGGCGCCGGCAAGACTGCCGAAGGCAATGTTGTTGCGGATCGTATCGTTAAACAGGATGACATCCTGGCCCACCAGGCCGATCTGACGGCGCAGGTCCGCCAGTCGGTAGTCTCTTAAATCGTGCCCATCGAGCAATACACTGCCGCTGTCCGGGTCGTGGAAACGCACCAGCAACTGCGCCAGCGTCGACTTGCCGCTGCCCGAGCGTCCCACCAGCGCCACCGTCTGGCCGGGTTCGATGACAAAGGAGAGACTGTCCAGCACCTTGCCCTTGTGCGGATCGTAGGCAAACGACACGTCGCGAAACTCAATGGCACCGCGCGCCTGTTTCAATGGCCGGTTGCCACCCCTGTCCTCATTGCGTTCATCGAGCACGTTGAAAATGCTGCGCGCCGCCGCCAGCCCGCGCTGCACGGAGGCGTTGACGTTGGTCAGGCGCTTCATGGGTTGCATGAGCAGCATCATGGCGGCGATGAAGGACACAAAGCTGCCCACGCTGATTTCACTGGAAACCGCGTCCAGCGTGGTCAGGTAGACGACCAGCGCAAGGATACAGGCGGCGATGAACTGGATGACCGGCGTACTGGCACCGGCCACCGCGGCCAGTCTCAGGTGCAGCTTGCGGTTGCGTTCGTTGACGTCACGGAAACGGGTTTCCTGCCACTGTTCGGCGTTAAAGGCCTTGATCAGCCGCTGCCCGTGGATTGCCTCGTCGCTGAACTGGGTAAGCTCCCCCATCGAGTCCTGTATGCGCCGGCTGATGCGCCGGAAACGTCGGCTGACGTAACGGATCAGTAGCACCAGTACCGGCCCGATGGTCAGGAACAGCAGCGTCAGCCAGCCACTGATCCAGAACATGTAGGCGAGCAGGAATACCAGTGTGAGGGTGTCGCGCACCAGGATCGTCACGGCATTGGTGCTGGCTTCGGCGACCTGTTCCACGTCGAAGGTCAGGCGTGACAGCAATCGCCCCGCCGTGTTGCGGTCATAGTAGCTCGCCGGCAGGTGCAGGAACTTGTGAAACAGTTCCTCGCGCAGTTGCTGGATCACCCGCCGCCCGATCAGCGCCATGCCATAACGCGAGGCGAAACTCGCCAGCCCGCGAAACAGGAACAGCAGTACCAGCGCAATGGGAACCAGTCGAATGGTGGACGGGTCACGCTCGATGAAGTTGCCGTCGAGCATGGGTTTCATGAGTGCGGCGAAACCGGTTTCGGTTGCCGCCACCAGGATCATCGCCAGCACCGAGCCGGCGAAGATACGCCAGTGCGGCCGGGCATAACCCAGCAGTCGTCGATACAGCCCGGTTGCCGTTACACCGGCCGGATCAGTCCCCGGCATTTTCCGGCTGGTTGGTCGCCAGCGACATCTGCTCCAGCCCCAGTTGTGAGGTAGCATCCATGGCGCGGATGACGGCCTCGTAAGGCGAGGTGCGGTCGGCGCGAATTACAACCGGCATCTCTTTCCTGTCACCGAGGAACTTGCGGATGGCGCCCTTGAGGGTCTCCAGTTCCGTGTTGACGACCTGCTCACCGCCAATGAAGAAATGCCCTTCGGCGTCAATGAGAATTTCCAGCACGTCGTCGCGCTCTTCCACGGCGTCCGCGCTGGCTTCCGGCAATTCGATCTTGATTTCCGATTCGCGCTGAAAGGTCGTGGAGACCATGAAGAAGATCAGCAGGATGAAAACGACATCAATCAAGGGTGTGAGGTTGACTTCCGGATCGTCGACCGGGGTCTGGCGCAGTTTCACGACAGTTCCTCCACCACGCTTTCCTGGGCGCGCTGACCGTGCAACACCTCGACCATGCGCAGGGCCTGTTGTTCCATGCGAATCACCAGCAGCGCCACTTTTCCGCGGAAGTAGCGGTACGCCATCAGCGAGGGAATTGCCACCACCATGCCGGCGGCGGTGGTGATCAGCGCCTCGGAGATACCACCGGCCAGCGCTGCGGGGTTGCCGACACCCTGGGTGGTAATGGCCGAAAACACCTTGATCATGCCAATCACGGTGCCCAGCAGGCCCAGCAGCGGTGAAATGGCCGCGATGGTACCGAGGGTATTGATGTAACGTTCCAGCTCATGAACGACGTGCCGGCCGGTATCCTCGATTGCCTCTTTCATGATTTCGCGGCTGGCGTTGCGGTTGGACAGCCCGGCGGCGAGGATGCGCCCGAGCGGTGAGCTGGCGCGCAGCGCCTGCATGCGCTCGACATCGAGTTTCCTGTCCTTGGCCCATTCCCACACCTGGGCGGCCAGTTCAGAGGGGATGACGCGTTTGATTCGCAACGACCACAGACGTTCGGCGATAATCGCAAAAGCGATTATCGAGCAGGCAATAATAGGCGCCATCAACCAGCCGCCGGCAGTAACCAGTTCAAACACGTTTGTCGTCCTTTACCATGGGTGTGTCAGTTAAAGTGATATCCAGCGAATAATACTTGAATCACGCGCAAATACGAATGCCCCGGGCAATTCAGTGCCCCGTTGCACGCCGCGGCACGGCGCCAAAACGGCGCATGTCGCGATAGCGGCTGACCGCAAGCGGCTGCCCCGCCTCGACCCGGACCTGGATCGCCCCCTGCTCCGCCGTCTTCAGCCGCGCCGCTCCCGTCGCCCTGTAGCGCGCCCTGCCCGCCCGCCTTGGGAACCCCAATCGGCTCCGGTGACGCGGGCAAAACAATCCACATATCCAGACCACCTAGGCTAACAAACACAGCAA
>CAYSRA010000104.1:0-9019 GCA_964433205.1 uncultured Thiohalobacter sp.
TTCTCCAGCTTGCGGCTGCGTTCGACCATCTGGGCGACACGCGCGGTGACATCCTCACGGTTGCCCTTGACCAGTTCGGCAATCTGACCGAGATCCTTTTCGGTTTCGTTCACGTAGTTCAGTGCGGCCTCACCGGTGACGGCTTCGATACGCCGCACTCCGGAAGCGATGCCGGTCTCGGACAGGATCTTGAACAGGCCGATGTCACCGGCGCGGCGCGCGTGGGTGCCACCGCACAGTTCGACGGAAAAATCACCAATCGACAGCACCCGCACCTCGTCGCCGTACTTCTCCCCGAACAGCGCCATGGCGCCCGCCTCCATGGCTTCGTCGACCGACATGATGCGGGTGACGATTTCTGCGTTGGCACGGATCTGGTCGTTGACCAGCTTTTCGATCTGCGCCAGTTCTTCCGGCGTCAGTGGCTGGAAGTGCGAGAAGTCGAAACGCAGCCGCTCGGGGTCTACCAGCGAGCCCTTCTGCTGAACGTGGTCGCCCAGTACCTGGCGCAGTGCGGCGTGCAGCAGGTGGGTGGCGGAATGGTTCAGTCGGGTGGCGTCGCGGCGTTGCTGATCCACCAGCGCATCGACCCGGTCACCGACGTGGATCTCGCCCTGGGTCACGGTACCGACGTGGGCAATCACGTCCTTGCCCTGCTTGCGGGTGTCGGTGACGCGGAACACACCGCCATCGACACGGATCACGCCCCGGTCACCAACCTGGCCACCGGACTCCGCATAGAACGGCGTGTGGTCGAGTACCAGGATGCCCTCCTCGCCGCCTTTCAGCACCTCGACTTTCTCTCCATCCCGGAACAGGCCGGTGACCTGCGCCTGATCATTGAGGCTGTCGTAACCGGTAAATTCGGTGTGACCCTCGATCTCGATGCCGCCGGTATCCACCACCCCGAAGCTGCTGGCAGCGCGGGCGCGCTCGCGCTGCGCCTCCATCTCGGCCTCGAAACCGGCCATGTCCAGTGACAGGCCGCGCTCGCGGGCAATGTCGGCCGTCAGGTCGACGGGGAAGCCATAAGTGTCGTAGAGCTTGAACACGGTGCTGCCGGGGATCACCTTGCCTTCCAGCCCGGCGATCGCCTCGTCGAGGATCTTCATGCCGTGGTCGAGGGTCTCTGCGAAGCGCGCTTCTTCCTGTTCCAGCACCCGTTCAACCTGGGACCGCGCCTTGACCAGTTCCGGGTAGGCATCGCCCATTTCCTGCGCCAGCGGTGCCACCAGCTTGTGGAAGAACGGCTCGCGCTGCCCCAGCTTGTGGCCGTGGCGAATGGCGCGGCGGATGATGCGCCGCAGGACGTAACCGCGCCCTTCGTTGGAGGGCATCACGCCGTCCACGATCAGGAACGAGCAGGCGCGGATATGGTCCGCGATCACCCGCAGTGACTTGTCTTCCAGATCCTTGCAACCGATCAGATCTGCCGCGGCCTTTATCAGGTGCTGGAACAGGTCGATCTCGTAGTTGCTGTGTACGCCCTGCAGGATCGCTGCCAGCCGCTCCAGCCCCATGCCGGTATCCACCGAGGGCCTGGGCAGCGGGTTGAGGGTACCGCTGGCGTCGCGGTCGTACTGCATGAACACCAGGTTCCAGATCTCGATATAGCGGTCGCCGTCTTCCTCGGGTGTGCCGGGCGGGCCGCCGGGAATCCCGGGGCCGTGGTCGTAAAAAATCTCGGTGCAGGGGCCGCACGGACCGGTATCACCCATCGACCAGAAGTTGTCCTTCGCACCGATGCGCGAAAAGCGCCCGGGATCGACGCCGATTTCCTTCAGCCAGATCTCCGCGGCCTCGTCGTCCTCCTCGAACACCGTTACCCACAAACGTTCCGGCGGCAGTTTGGCGACCTCGGTCAGGAACTCCCAGGCGTACTGGATCGCCTCGCGCTTGAAGTAGTCGCCGAAGCTGAAGTTGCCGAGCATCTCAAAAAAGGTGTGGTGACGCGCGGTATAGCCGACATTTTCCAGGTCGTTGTGCTTGCCACCGGCACGTACACAGCGCTGTGCGCTGGCCGCGCGCGTATAGCTGCGCGTTTCCAGCCCCCGGAACACATCCTTGAACTGCACCATGCCGGCATTGGTGAACAGCAGGGTGGGGTCGTTGGCGGGCACCAGCGAGCTGGACGGCACGATTTCGTGGTCCTTGTCGCGAAAGAAATCCAGGAACAGTTTGCGGATATCGGCGGTACTGGTCATGGCGCGGAAAGGTACAGGATATTGTCGCCAATTGCATCCATATCACGAGTTAGCTGCTGTAAAGTATGGGAAATCCGGGCGCTGGCTCCGGCTACCCGCTAGCGCGGACCGGTCTCGAGGGCGGCACGCGCCTGCTCGCCGCTGAAGCCGCGCTGCTGGAGGAAACGCATCTGCCGGGCCCGCTCCCTGAAATCCAGCGGCGGAGCATCCCCGAAGCGCTTGTCGCGCTGCCGGCGGGCCGCATCAAACCAGTCGGCGGCCAGTTCCCGGAAAGCCTCCTCGACCAACTGATCCTCAACACCCCGCTCGCGCAGTTCCGCGCGAATCCGCACAGGCCCCACCCCGCGCTCATAGCGGCTGCGCACGAACACCTCGGCAAAACGCGCGTCGCTCAAATAGCCGTCATCGACCAGCTGTGCGAGTACCTCGTCGATAACAGCCGCGTCGATCTCGCGGCGCTCCAGCTTGAAGCGCAACTCCCGTTCGCTGTGTTCGCGCCGCACCAGCAGACGCAGCGCGCAGGCATAGGCCTTCTGACGGGCCTCGGCAGGGTCGGCCTCCGCCTCAGTGTTTGACTTCTGCGGCGTCAACCCCGTCATCCGCTGCCGTCTCTTCCGCCACGTTGGTTTCCAGCAGTTTGGCGCGCAACTGACGGTCGATTTCCTCGGCCATCTCCGGGTGTTCCTTCATGTACATGCGCACATTGTCCTTGCCCTGACCGATACGGTCACCATTATAGCTGTACCACGCACCGGCCTTGTCGATCAGGTCGTTCTTGACACCGAGATCAATCAACTCACCTTCACGCGAAATCCCCTCACCGTAGCGAATCTCGAACTCGGCCTGCCGGAATGGCGGTGCCATCTTGTTTTTCACCACTTTCACGCGGGTTTCGTTGCCGACAACCTCGTCACCCTTCTTGATGGCGCCGATGCGGCGGATATCCAGTCGCACCGAGGCGTAGAACTTGAGCGCGTTACCACCGGTGGTGGTTTCCGGGCTACCGAACATGACACCGATCTTCATGCGGATCTGGTTGATGAAGATCACCAGTGTATTGGAACGCTTGATATTGCCCGCCAGCTTGCGCAGTGCCTGTGACATCAGCCGCGCGTGCAGACCCATGTGCGAATCGCCCATGTCGCCCTCGATTTCGGCCTTGGGCGTCAGCGCCGCCACCGAGTCGACCACCACGATGTCCACCGCACCGGAACGCACCAGCATGTCGGTGATTTCCAGCGCCTGTTCACCAGTATCCGGCTGTGAGACCAGCAGGTCATCGATCTGCACGCCAAGCTTTTCGGCGTACGTCGGGTCAAGCGCGTGCTCGGCGTCGACAAAAGCTGCCGTGCCGCCGGCCTTCTGGCATTCGGCAATGGCCTGCAGGGTCAGAGTGGTCTTGCCGGACGACTCCGGGCCGTAGATTTCAACCACACGGCCACGTGGCAGGCCGCCAATACCCAGCGCGACGTCCAGCGCCAGCGAACCGGTGGAAACCACGTCCACGTCGCGTACCGCGCCCACGTCGCCCATGCGCATGACCGAGCCCTTGCCAAACTGCTTTTCAATCTGACCAAGTGCTGCGCTGAGTGCCTTGCGTTTGTTATCGTCCATCGTCTTCTCCCGACAGTTTCATCTTCAAGAACACGGACCCCGGGGCGGGCTCTCCGCGGCAACCGGGCGTCTCCCGGTTGAATGACCGGCAGTATGCCGCATACCACTGTAGAAATAAACAGTAGTCTTTCTGAGGGCTGTCAGCCTCTGGCCGACACGCCACATAGACGCTGGATTACAGCTTCCAGCGCTCCAGAACCGGGTAGCGGACACCCCCGGGAGACGACACGGATTCGGCCAGCACGAACTCGCTCACGTGCCACACGATCGGCTCCGGCACCGGCCCCTCGAGCGGTTTTTTCGCTTTGCGAGAGAGTGTTATGTGAGGAACAAAAGGTCGCTTCTCAGCTTCGAAACCGCAGCCGGCCATGGCCAGCGTCAACTCGCGGACCAGCGCGTCGAGCGCGGCGGGCAATACCGACGCCCCCAGCCACTGGATGCGCTTGCGCGCGAAGCCGCCGCACAGATCCAGCGTCAGATCGAACGGGGCGCTCTGCACCTGACCCGCAGTCTGTCGGAAACAGTCCAGTGCGGCCTCATCCTGCATCCCCAGAAACAACAGCGTCATATGCAGGTTCGCCGCCGGCACCGGCCGCTCGCACACCTCACGGGCCAGGGAGGCAATCTGCCTGCGCACCCTGTCATCGGGCCACAGCGCAAAAAACAGCCGCCGTCTTGGTACTTCAGCCTGTTCCGGCATCCAGACGCTCCAGCAAGCCCTGTAATACGGCCTCTACGGCCTGGCGGCGCACCGCCTCCCGGTCACCGTCGAAATGGTGGCAGTGCGCATGCTGCCAGCCGTCAGGTCCTGCCCAGGCCATCCACACTGTCCCCACCGGCTTGTCGGCGCTGCCACCACCCGGACCGGCAATGCCGCTCACCGCCAGCGACCAGTGGGCGGCGCTGTGCGCCAGTGCCCCCGCCGCCATTTCCCGCACAGTGGCTTCACTGACCGCGCCGTGCGTCGCCAGTGTGTCTGCCGACACCCCCAGCAAATCCTGTTTTGCAGCGTTGCTGTAGGTCACAAAACCGCGCTCGAACCAGCCCGAACTGCCGGGAAGATCGGTACAAACCTTGGCCACCCAGCCGCCCGTACAGGACTCGGCGCAAGTCAGCCACTCGCTGCGCGCCTGCAGACGTTCCGCCAGCGCACCAACCAGGTTCACAAAGCCGCCCGACACGCGAAAATGCCTAGCCGCCGCTATTGATAGTACAAATCGAGCCACCCACGGCAAAACGCGACTCATTCTCAAGTGCCACGACGCGCACCACCTCAATGGTCGCATCCAGCACCGACGTCAACACCTGGGTGGCTTCAACATGCAGGTTCAGCCGGTCACCCGGCTGCAGGGGCTCGTCAGTGACGAACATCACCCCGTTTCCGCTGAGATTCCGGCCCTCGGCCACGAAACGCTTGCCGGTATCAAAGACTTCCAGCGTCATCTCGCACTGTACCGGCACACGGATGAAATCCCGCTTCTCCTCGTAAGACCGTTGGTCCAGACTCATGCTTTGCTCCTCCTTTTGTTATACCCCCATCAGTATCAAACGCCGGCCGGTTGTGCAAGCTATGGCGGACGCTTCAATTCCGCTAGACTCACGCTCCATGTCAGCCGCCCCCGACACCCGCAAGCACACGCCGATGATGCAGCAGTACCTGGGCATCAAGGCCGAACACCCGGACATCCTGGTGCTGTACCGGATGGGCGACTTCTACGAGCTGTTCTACGACGATGCCCGGCGCGCCGCAGAACTGCTGGATATCACCCTCACCGCACGCGGCCAGTCGGCCGGTGAGCCGATCCCCATGGCCGGCGTGCCGGTGCACTCCATCGAGCAATACCTGGCTAAACTGGTGCGACTGGGGGAATCCGTGGCCATCTGCGAGCAGATCGGCGACCCGGCCACCAGCAAGGGGCCGGTGGAGCGCAAGGTGGTGCGCATCGTCACACCCGGCACCCTCACCGAAGACGCCCTGCTCGACGACCGCCGCGACAACCTGCTGGTGGCACTGCACCGCGACGAGGAAGGCTACCACGGCCTGGCCTCGCTGGACCTGTCGGCGGCGCGCTTCACGGTGCAGGAGTTCAACGGCGAAGATGCCCTGCTCGGCGAGATCGCGCGCCTGCAACCGGCCGAACTGCTGGTGAGCGAGGACATGGGGCTGCCGCCGGCCATCGAGCAACGTCCCGGCACGCGCCGCCTGCCGCCCTGGCACTTCGACACCGAAAGCGCCGCGCGCCAGCTCAACCAGCAGTTCGGCACCCACGACCTGAGCGGCTTCGGCTGCCAGGACATGCCGGTGGCCGTGGGCGCCGCCGGCGCGCTGCTGCAATACGTCAAGGACACCCAGCGCGCCGCCCTGCCGCACCTGCGCGGCATGAACGCCGAACGGCACGAAGACAGCGTGATCCTGGATGCCGCCACGCGCCGCAACCTGGAACTCGACCAGGCCCAGTCCGGCGAGAAAAAGCACAGTCTGATCGCGGTGCTGGACAAGAGCGTCACCGCCATGGGCGGGCGCATGCTGCGGCGCTGGCTGCACCGGCCGCTGCGCGACCGCGCCGAACTGGCGAGCCGCCACCAGTGCATCGAATCGCTGCTGCAGGCACGCCTGTTCGAGTCGCTGCGCGAATCGCTGCGCGGCGCCTGCGACCTGGAGCGCATCCTGTCGCGCGTCGCCCTCAAGTCGGCCCGCCCGCGCGACCTCAGCGCCCTGCGCGACACCCTGGCACGACTGCCGGAACTCCAGCAACTGCTGCGCAGCGACAGCGACCCGCTGCTGGCGCGGCTGTCCAGCCGCATCGGCGAGCACCCGAAAGTCGTCAAACTGCTGCGCAAGGCCATCCCCGATATCCCGCCCGCGCTGGTACGCGACGGCGGTGTGATCGCTACCGGCTACGACGCCGAACTCGACGAGTTGCGCCGCCTCAGCGAGCAGAGCGACCAGATCCTGCTGGACATGGAGGCGCGTGAACGCGAGCGCTCCGGCATCAGCGCGCTGAAAATCCGCTACAACCGCGTGCACGGCTACTACATCGAGGTCAGCAAGCTACAGGCCGACAAGGTGCCGGACGACTACCAGCGCCGCCAGACCCTGAAGGGCGTGGAACGCTATATCACCCCGGAGTTGAAGGAACATGAAGACAAGGTGCTGAGCGCGCGCAGCAAGTCGCTGGAACGTGAGAAGCTGCTCTACGAGCAACTGCTTGAACAGTTGATGGAACGCCTGCAACCGTTGACCGCCTGCGCCGAGGGCCTCGCCACGCTCGACGTACTGACTACGCTGGCGGAACGCGCCGACCGCCTGAACTGGGCACGCCCGGTGCTGCGCGACGAACCCGGTATCGTGATTCGTGGTGGCCGTCACCCGGTGATCGAACAGTGCAGCGACGAACCCTTCGTGCCCAATGACGTGCGCCTCGACGACAGCCAGCGCATGCTGGTCATCACCGGCCCCAACATGGGCGGCAAGTCCACCTACATGCGCCAGACCGCGCTGATCGTGCTGATGGCCTGCATCGGCAGCTTTGTGCCCGCCGACGCCGCCGACATCGGTCCGGTGGACCGCATCTTCACCCGCATCGGCGCATCGGACGACCTGGTCAGCGGCCGCTCGACCTTCATGGTGGAAATGACCGAAACCGCCAACATCCTCAACAACGCCAGCGACCGCAGCCTGGTGCTGATGGACGAAATCGGGCGCGGCACCAGCACCTACGACGGCCTGTCACTGGCCTGGGCCGTCGCGCGCGAACTGGCCGGCATCGGCGCCTGGACCCTGTTCGCCACGCACTATTTCGAACTGACCGGCCTGCCCGAGGAATGCCCCGGCATCGCCAATGTCCACCTTGATGCGGTCGAGCATGGCGACCGCATCGTGTTCCTGCACACCGTCAAGGACGGCCCCGCCAGCCGCAGCTACGGACTGCAGGTGGCGGCGCTGGCCGGCGTGCCGGAAAAGGTGCTGGTGGAAGCGCGCAAACAGCTACAGGAACTCGAAACCAGCGCCCGCCATCACGCGGCCGCCGACCGGAATACATCGCAAATCGACCTGTTCCCCGGCCACGAGGAACACCCGCTGGTCGACGCCTTCCAGGGCATCGCACCGGACGACCTGACGCCGCGCCAGGCACTGGAATTACTGTACAAACTGAAGGAGTTGACCCGCTGAAAACCGGCCCGGATGAAGCTATTTCGCCTCGACCCGTAAATGTCCGCCGCTGGCCTTGCCCAGATCCACCGTCAATCGGTTCGGCGACCAGCCGTGCACCTTGTCGTGCGCCTCGATATAAACCGTCGTGACACCTTCAGGCACCTTCACACTGTCCAGCCCGCGGGTAAAGGGCTGCTCTCCAACGTGGGGGTGATAGAGCACCCGGTCGCCCAGTATGTTGCCCTCGCCATCGACGACCCGCCAGTTGTCCGCGTAGTGATCCCAGCCCGTGTCGTGATGTTTCAGGGTTACGCTCACTGACCAGCGGTTGTCGCCGACATTATGAAAATCCGCTGCGAGAATCTCGACATCACCGGCATGGGCTGTGCCGAGCATAGTCGCCGCCAGCAAACCTGCCGCCAGAACATTCCTTTTTTGTCGCTTGTTCATAGCACCTCCGGACACGATGTTTTCGTTATTTAAGACCGCCCCGCCTAATTGACTTAAAGCGAAATCTGGGCAAACCGATGTTGTAATACATTGCCAACAACCGCGATGCAAAAATACACAATCCCGACAGAATCGCCGCGTCAGCAACCAGAAAATATTTAGGCGAAACCACTACTAACCTGGCCGCCACGAAAACCACAACCGCACTGCCAAGCGATGCAACAAAAAACACCTGGTCATCGATCCAGAACACATCTCGATCAAGAAGGATATCCCGCAACGATCCGCCACCCAGCCCCGTGGCAATAGCGATTATAATCACACCAAACAAATCGAACTGCTTGAAACCCGCCTTGAGAACACCCGACGCCGATGACACAATAACGGCAAGCAGTGTTATCCAGTACAGGTTCTCTAACAGCGATGGCGTTGTTTCCAATATCATATTATTCGTCAGCGTTGAGAGGTACCGTGATGCAGGGAAAATGAAGCGCAGCCAGGTTTACGCCCGAACGAGCGCCTTACTGTATTTTTTACTGCACCCATTTTCGTGCCTGTAACTCATCCCGCAGTCGCTGCATAGCCGCCTTCTCGG
>CAYSRA010000105.1:0-8888 GCA_964433205.1 uncultured Thiohalobacter sp.
GTGGATGAGGTATGCTGATTTTCCATAATGGTAGCCATATCGTGATTCGGGATGGAGCCTGTCAATGCTCGAGCGTGCGATAGCGTTCGCGCAAGCGGTTTCGAATAGCAATCGCCGTCAGGTTAAGCGCTATGATCACCAGTACCAGTAATAGTGCCGTAGCGTACACCAGCGGACGCGCCGCTTCGACGTTGGGACTCTGGAATCCCACGTCATAGATATGAAACCCCAGGTGCATAAACTTGCGATCCAGATGAATATACGGTGCGTTACCGTCCAGCGGCAATGCCGGAGCCAGTTTCACGACCCCCACCAGCATCAGCGGGGCAACTTCACCGGCAGCGCGCGCCACGGCCAGTATCACACCGGTCATCATAGCCGGACTGGCCATGGGCAATACCGTACGCCACAGCGTCTCCGCCTTGGTGGCACCGAGTGCCAGGCTGCCTTCACGAATGGAGCGCGGAATACGCGACAGCCCCTCTTCTGTAGCAACAATAACCACCGGCACCGTCAGCAACGCCAGTGTCAGCGATGCCCACATCAGGCCCGGTGTACCGAAAGTCGGCGCCGGCAAGGCTTCGGGGAAAAACAGCTGGTCGATGTTGCCGCCGAGGAAATACACGAAGAAACCCAGGCCGAATACACCGTAGACGATCGACGGCACACCGGCGAGGTTGTTTACCGCGATACGGATCAGGCGTGTCAGCGGCCCCTGGGCAGCATATTCCCGCAGGTACACGGCCGCCACCACGCCGAACGGCGTCACCAGCAGCGACATCAACAGCACCATCGTCACGGTACCGAAGATGGCCGGGAAAATACCGCCTTCGGTGTTCGCTTCTCGCGGATCGGCACTGACGAACTCCCACAGCTTGGCAACGTAGAAACCCGCCTTGTCAAACATGCTCATGGCGTTAGGTCGCCAGGCCCGCACAATGTTTGCCAGCGGGATGTTCACCGACTCACCGCCCATCGCCAGCACGGTTATGGAATCGCGCCGGATCTCGCGGTAGCGCTCCTCAAGGCGCTTCTGTAATGCACTGAACTCGGCCTGCAGTGCCTTGCGCTGCCGTTCGATAGCGGCCAGCGCTTGCGGGGAGTCCTCACCGTTCAGCTCCAGGCGCCGACGGTCCAGACGCAACTGCTCCAGCTTGTAGTTGATCGCACCAATCTCGCTGCGCTCCAGCTTGCGGATCAGCTTGCGGATGCCCTGTACGCGCTCCAGCCTGGGTCGCAGTTCATGCCAGGCGGCCTCCTGTTCCGCGACCACCGTGTCGTTCTCGCGGATATCCTTGAGGAAGCCGTAGAAATTACCCCACTCGGTACGCTCCAGCGCCACCAGTTCTTTCGGTGTCTTGCGGCTGACGATCGCCGGTTCATTGATCCAGCGGAAATCCAGCCCGGATACATCCCGGTTACCGGTCTTGATGAGAAAACGCTCGATATCCACTGCGTCACCATACTCATCGACAGGTTCACCCGCCTCGCGCAAACGCTCCACCGTCGTTCGCTCGGTTTCGGCGATTTCGCCGATCAGTCGCTGCACACTGCCGTCCGGCATGCGGTACTGCATGTCCCACAACGTGGAGGGCCAGAAATGCCCCAGTCCCTTGACCGCAATCAGGCCCAGCAGCCCCAACACCATGATCAGGCTCGCCGATACGGCTGCCGCGTTGAGCCAGATCCAGGGTTTGCCGCTCTTTACCCAGCCGCCAAAGTCTTCACGCATCAGGGTATCCCGCTACAGGTTGCTGTACTTGTTGCGCAGACGCTGACGAATCAGTTCTGCGCCGGTGTTGAAAACAAAGGTGAACAGAAACAGCACCAGCGCCGCAAGGAACAGAATGCGATAGTGCGTGCTCGCCACTTCGGATTCGGGCATCTCCACGGCAATATTGGCCGACAGCGTGCGCATACCCTGAAAAATACTCATATCCATCACCGGCGTGTTGCCGGTTGCCATCAGCACGATCATGGTTTCACCTACTGCACGCCCTACACCCATCATAATACCGGAGAAAATACCGGGGCTGGCAGTAAGCAGCACAACCCTCACGAGGGTCTGCCAACTGGTGGCGCCGAGTGCCAGCGAACCGCTGGTCAGGTGCCGTGGCACACTGAATATCGCGTCTTCAGCAATGGAGAAGATGGTCGGAATAACCGCAAAACCCATTGCCATACCGACCACCAGAGAGTTGCGCTGATCGAAACCGATGCCCATTTCGTGCTGCAGCCAGCCTGGCATGTCACCGCCAAACAACCACTGTTCCAGCAGCGGACTCACCGACAGCGACAGGTAACCCGCACCCAGCAGTACCGGCACCAGCAGTGCCGCTTCCCAGCCCACCGGCACCCGGCCGGTCAGGCGCTGCGGCAGACAGTGCCAGAGCCAGGCGGCAAGCAGCACCAGCAGGGGCATCAACAACAACAGTGCAAACAGACCGGGCAAATGGCTTTCCAGCAATGGCGCCAGCCACAGCCCGGCAAGGAAGCCCAGTATCACGGTCGGCAACGCCTCCATGATCTCAATAGTCGGTTTCACCAGCTGGCGCATTTTCGGCGCCATGAAGTATGCGGTGAAAACAGCACCGAGTATCGACAACGGGATCGCAAACAGCATGGCGTAAAACGCCGCCTTGATCGTACCGAACGCCAGCGGCGTCAGGCTGAACTTGGGCTCGAAATCGTTATTGGCCGCAGAGGACTGCCAGACGTACTCGGGCCTGTCGTAACCTTCGTACCAGACCTTGCCCCACAATGAACTCCACGACACCTCGGGGTGCGGGTTGTGAATACGCCAGAACTGTAACTGACCGCGATCGTCCAGTGCCCACAGCGCATCGGCACGGGGCGCTACCGCCAGCAAACGGACAGGTGCATCCGATACTGTTTCGCGAATCAGACGCCGACCTGCCGTGGCGTGATAGACGGCAACGCTGCCGTCCGTCCCGGCAACCAGGAAACCCTTGCGGGCATGTTCCGGCACCAGTACCCGGATACCGGTGCCATTACTGAAACTGCGGATCTTCTGCAAATGCGAAACACCCTGTTGGTCCCGCACCTGAAACCACTGGCTGACTTTACCGTCGGCGCTGGCCACCATAATGGAATTGCCGCCAGCGAGAAAACGCGCATCACGCACATCCGTTCCTTTCGCCGTCACCGCGAGCTGCTGTTGCAAGCGCGCCTGTGACAGGTCGGAAATATCAAACCACGCCAGCGTGCCGCCGCGACTGACCAGGTACAGATTGCGCTGCGAGGGATCGATCAGCAGGCTTACGATATCCTCCAGATCGGTATAGCCCCGGGTTCGTTCGAACGTCCAGCCACCCTCGTCCTCCATCAGGGACTCCTCCGGCATCGCACGCAGCACCGACAACATGCCACCGTGGGTCCAGGCCACGATCGTAAAGGATTCGTCCCGCTGGATCGCCAGGCGGTCCAGCGAAGCGCCGTCCTCGTTGACATCCACGGGAGCCTCGCCCAGCGGGTATTGAACTTCCGGGGTAATCACACGTTTATCATCAGGATAACTGGCGCGGTAGTTCAGTTTGATAACCAGCGCCTGCCCGTTACTGAATCCCAGCGCAACAATGCCGGAATTTGGACGCGCCGCCGAAAAACCGGTCACTTTGGCGCTTTTGGGTACCGGCAGCCGCACCTGACTGATTTCATGACCATCGACAGTCGAAAGAAAACGTACGCGGCCCTGGCGGTCGATAACTGTTCCGATTTCCGCCTGCTCCTCCATCGACAGATACACCACGTCATCAGCGGACGACAGGGGATAGACGGCTTCTCTCTGCATCCCCGCGGGCTCAGCCAGCGGCGCGACGATATAAAAAAGATAGAAGAATATCAACAGGATAGCAATTATTACAGCAATACCACCGGCGCCGACCATCCAGCGGGTCAGGCGATCCTTGAACAGGCGGAAACGTAGATGAACGCTGCTTTTGTAGGCGCTGGAAGGCGATGATTCCGACATGATCGACACAGGGTACCGGAGAAATATGACGATTGTATGACAACCAGTTTGCCTGAAGAAAATCTCCTCTGGCATTGAATTTGCTTCAGTTATTCAAACAACACTTCGAACCGCCAACCGTCTGGCACTAAAGGGAGGGCATGCCGCATGGGCATTGAACACCGCTGGAGTTCCCGGCGTGAAATCAATCTGGACGTCAACCTGCACTATCCACCCGTTGGAACCATCAACGGCAAGACCCGTAACATCAGCCTGGAAGGGATGTATGTCGATCTGAAAGGTGTGAATATTCCACCCCAGGCACGACTGGAGATTTCCTTCATCGCCGAAATTGGCGGACGACCGGTCGAACACCGCCTGCCCGCTTACGTGGTACACCAGCACGACGACGGAGTAGGCCTGATGCTGCAGCACGTCGGCTACCGCGAATTCGACGCACTGCGTTATATGCTCAACGCGGCTTGACTCACCCCACAAAAAAAGAGCCCCCGCCATGACGACGGGGGCTCTTTCAACGGCGGATTGCTAATGCAGATTGCTACTGCAATTTAGCCAGTTCTTTCTCGACCACCAACTTCGGCAGCGGGATGTAACCATCCTTGACCACGATCCTCTGTCCGGACTGCGACAGCACCATCTTCAGAAACTCACGCTCCAGCGGAGGCAGTGGCTTGTTCGGGTGCTTGTTGACGTAGATATACAGAAAACGCGCCAGCGGGTACTTGCCTGACACCGCGTTGTCCGGCGTCGCCTCAATGAACGGCTGTCCTTCCTTCTTTGCCAGCGCCACAGCGCGCACACCGGAAGTCCGGTAACCGATACCCGAGTACCCGATGCCATTGAGCGAGGAAGACACCGACTGTACCACCGAAGCGGAACCTGGCTGCTCGTTCACATTGTTGCGATAGTCACCCTTGCAAAGTGCCTTTTTCTTGAAGTAACCGTAGGTACCGGACACGGAGTTACGACCATATAGCTGGATGGAGCGATTCTTCCAGGCCCCCTCCAGACCGAGCTGGCCCCAGCGGGTGATATCTTCCGGGTAACCACATTTGCGGGTAGAAGAAAAGATGGCGTCGATCTGGGGAATCGTCAGGCCCTTGACCGGGTTATCCTTGTGTACAAACACCGCCAGCGCATCGATGGCAACCCGGATCCGCGTCGGCTTGTAGCCGTAACGCCGCTCGAACGCTGCCAACTCCTTGTCCTTCATCTTGCGGCTCATCGGACCCAGGTTGGAGGTTCCTTCGGTCAGCGCCGGAGGGGCAGTGGATGAACCCGCCGCCTGAATCTGGATATTGACGTTCGGATACTCGCGCTTGAACGATTCGGCCCACAGGGTCATCAGGTTGGCCAGCGTGTCGGAACCAACACTGGACAGGTTGCCGGACACACCACTGACGCGCTTGTACTCATGAATACCGGGGTCAACCTTTGCATCAGCCATCAGTGAAGTGCTGACGCCCAGTGCCACCGACAACAGCCCGGCGATTAATGTGCGCTTGCGTAAAGCCATTTGTTCTCTCCTCAAATTGGGGACGTTAAAAACAGAACTGATCCTGTTACTGGGGGGAGATCCTAACCGGCCAATATGACGTCCGTATTACAGTTCGAGGACTTTTGCACCCTCACAATCGCGAATCCGCTCTGCGGGGAACCGGCAGCTGAAACAACTGCCCCGCCCCGGCTCACTGCTGATCTCCAGGCGCCCCTGGTGGCGCAGCAGCACGTGCTTGACAATGGCCAGCCCCAGGCCAGTGCCACCGCACTCGCGCGAACGTCCGGCGTCAACCCGGTAGAAGCGTTCCGTAAGACGGGGAATATGGTGGGCCTCGATACCCGGCCCGGTGTCAGTCACGGAAAACACCGCCGTCTCGCCATCACGCTTCCAGCTCAAGCGGATATCACCGCCAGGCGGGGTGTAGCGCACCGCATTGAACACCAGGTTGGAAAATGCACTGTACAGCTCACCCTCGACACCTACCAGGCACAATGCGTCGTCGAGGCTGGTTTCGATGTGGTGCGCATCCGCTCCGCTGAGCGCCCGGGCCTGGTCGATAACCTGGGCAACCAGGTCGGAAATCCGCACGACCTGCATGCCAACGCCCGGTTCCTGACTCTCCAGGCGCGACAGCAACATCAGGTCCTCGACCAGCCGATTCATGCGCCGGGTCTGCTCCTCCATGCTGCGCAGTGCGCCGGCGCAACGGGCATCCAGGTTCTCATCATCCAGCAAGCCTTCCAGGTAACCGGAAATCACCGTCAGCGGACTGCGCAGTTCGTGGGACACATTGGCCACGAAGTCCTGACGCATCCGCTCCAGCTTTTGCACGTGCGTCATGTCACGCGCGACCAGCAAGCGCCTGTCTCCGCCATAGGAAACAATGCGGATACGCAGCGTCTGCCCCTCGTTGACCGGGGAAGGGATCTCGATACCCTGCTCATAGTCACCACTGTGAAGATATTCGAGAAAAGCCGGGTGACGGATCAGGTTACTGATGCGCTGTCCGCTGTCGCGAGGGTAGTCGAAACCGAGGTAGCGGGCAGCAGCCGTATTCCACCACTCGATTTCCTCGCTGCCCGGCCGCAGTTCCACGGTGGCATCCGGCAACGCGGTAGTCATCTTGTGCAGGCGTTTGAGCAGGCGGTGCAGGTTGCGCTTGCGTTGCTGGTTGCGTTGCTGCAGTCGATAGATGTGCTCGAACGCGTCGTCCCAGATACCACTGGCTTCCGGGGGCTGGAAGGATTTCCCCTCGTGCAGCCAGCGCACCAGGCGGTTGAGGTTGTACAGGTGCCAGGCCAGGTAGATACCCAGCGCCACCAGCAGCCCGCCCGGCACATGGCCAAACAACGCGCCCGCCACAATACCCGACAGCAATAACCCGGCAAGTCGCCACAGTTCGTCCTGCCAGGCTCGTATCACACCTTGGCCTTGCTTGAAAAACGGTAGCCGGCGCCACGCACTGTCTGGATAAACCGGTCATAACCCTGTGCCGCCAGCGCCTTGCGCAAACGGCGTATGTGAACGTCCACGGTGCGTTCCTCAACGTAGATGCCACGCCCCCAGACACGGTCCAGCAACTGTTCGCGACTATATACCCGGTCGGGATGATTCATGAAAAAGGACAGCAGGCGAAACTCGGTTGGCGCCAGCTCGATGTCCTCGCCCCGGGCCTCAACACGGTGTTCGACCGGGTTCAAGGACAGGCCATCGAAAACGATCGGTGCCTCGTCGGCATCCGGCAGGGAGCGCCGCAGCACGGCCTGGATACGGGCGACCAGTTCGCGCGGCGAAAATGGCTTGGTAACATAGTCATCGGCCCCCACTTCGAGACCACGCACCCGGTCGTTCTCCTCGGTCCGCGCTGTCAGCAGAATAATGGGCAACGCCGCGGTGAGTTCCTCGCGCCGCAACCGGCGTGCAAAATCGACGCCGCTCATACCCGGAAGCATCCAGTCCAGCAGCACCAGGTCGGGCGGATTGGCGGCGATTGACAGCAGTGCCTGTTCAGCATCGACAGCCTCTTCAAACCGGAAACCGGCTTTTGTCAGCGAAAAGCCCAGCATCTCGCGGATCGCCGGCTCGTCTTCCACTACCAGAATACGTTTCATTGTATTTTTAACCTGTCACAACATCGTAACAGCAGACCATACCTATATTACAGTCGTGTGACAGAGGCGTCCTGCACCCGGGCAAGCACAAGCGAAAACCAGCCGTTATCCGGCTCGAAGTGGCGCTGGATGGCAAAACCCGCCCCCGTCAGCAGGGCTTCCAGGTGTGGCAGCGTAAACTTGCGACTAATTTCGGTGAGGATCCGCTCGCCCTCCTCGATTTCCAGTGTCTGCTTCAGCGCGCCGATCGACACCGATTGGCGGCATCGTGATACCAGGTACATCTCGATTCGGCTGGCTTCCGCGTTGAACAGCGCATGGTGTTCGAAATTGTCACTCACAAAGTCAGCGCCAATCTCCCGGTTCAGAACCGCCAGCAAGTTGAGATTGAACTGCGCGGTCATGCCGGAATCATCGTTGTATGCCGCTTGCAGCACCTGCACATCCTTGACCCGGTCAGCGCCCAGCAACAGGCCGTCCCCGGGACGCATGACGGCACGCACCTCGTCAAGAAATGCGGCCGCCTCGACGTGCGTGAAATTACCTATCGTGCCACCGAGAAACAGGTACAGCGTACGCCCGTCGCGGGGCGGCAAACCCGCCAGCCCGCCGAGATAATCACCGACCAGCGCGTTGACCTGCAACCAGTCATACTCCTGAACCAGTTGCCTGCCGCTGTCATGCAACATGGCCTCACACACATCGAACGGCCAGTAAGCGGTCGTCTCACCGACCTGGTTACAGGCGTCGAACAGGTGGCGCGTCTTGCGCGCCGTGCCACTGCCGAACTCGACAATGTGATCCGGCCGTACCTGTTCGATAACGTCCCGTGCACAACCCCGCAGCAGGCATTCCTCGGTACGTGTCGGATAGTACTCCCGGGTCTCGCAGATGGCGTCGAACAGGCGCGAACCACGTTCGTCGTAGAAGTACTTGGGCGGCATGGAGCGTGGTGCGTCGATCAGGCCGTTGCTGGCATCCTCGAGGATACCGGGCACCGGCAACACCGCAGGCACCTTGCGGCTGCTCAGACGTGACAGGGCGGTTTCTTTCATTCACAGTACCGGTTTGGAGTTGCAGGCGTCATAGGCTACCATCGACGACCATCCAGCGAAACCGAGGGACTCTTCAAGCGCATGTGCCGGATCGCCGCCTACCTGGGAGAACCCGTCGGACTGGGCCGTTTTCTGCTCGAACCGCCGCACAGTCTGGAAGTCCAGGGCCTGTCTCTTTGACACATCTCCACGCCCACGAGAGCCCTGAGCATGTCCACAGCCATCTTCTG
>CAYSRA010000106.1:0-6412 GCA_964433205.1 uncultured Thiohalobacter sp.
ATGGGCATTGAAGGCGTTCTGGAAGAAGGTTTCATTACCACTTCCGCCGACAAGCTGATCAACTGGGCCCGGACCGGTTCCATGTGGCCGATGACCTTTGGTCTGGCCTGCTGCGCGGTGGAGATGATGCACGCCGGCGCCTCGCGCTACGACCTCGACCGTTTTGGCGTGGTGTTCCGCCCCAGTCCGCGCCAGTCCGACGTGATGATCGTCGCCGGTACGCTGTGCAACAAGATGGCGCCGGCGCTGCGCAAGGTTTACGACCAGATGGCCGAGCCGCGCTGGGTGATTTCCATGGGTTCCTGCGCCAACGGTGGCGGTTATTACCATTATTCCTATTCGGTCGTGCGTGGCTGCGACCGTATCGTGCCGGTCGACATCTATGTGCCGGGCTGCCCGCCGACGGCGGAAGCGCTGTTGTACGGCATTCTTCAATTGCAGAACAAGATTCGCCGCACCAGTACCATCGCGCGCTGAAGAGACAGGACATGAAGGCAAAGGCACTTCTTGAACAGTTACAGGAACGATTTGGCGACAGGTTGCGCGATGCCGTGCTGTTGCTGGACGAGGTTACGATTGAATTAGCGCCGGAAGATCTGCTCGACACCTGCCGCGCCCTGCGCGACGAGCGGGCGTTCGGGTTCGATCAACTGGTCGACGTCTGTGGTGTCGACTACCTGAATTTCGGCGTAGACGAATGGGCGACGGAGGAAACCACTTCGACCGGCTTCAGCCGGGGTGTGGATCCAAAGACAGCAGGCCGGTTACCGGGGTTGGAGGAAGATCTTTCAGTGGAGACGCCGCAACAAGACCGGCGCTTCGCTGCGGTGTACCACCTGCTGTCTGTCACTCATAACCACCGGTTGCGTATCCGGGTGTTTGCGCCCGACCGGCAGTTGCCGGTGATTCCGTCGGTGGTGGAGATCTGGAACGGCGCCAGCTGGTTCGAACGCGAGGCCTTCGATCTGTTTGGTATTTTGTTTGAAGGGCATCCGGACCTGCGCCGTATTCTTACCGACTATGGATTTATCGGGCACCCGTTCCGCAAGGACTTCCCGCTGAGCGGCAATGTCGAAGTGCGTTACGATCCCGAAAAACAGCGTGTCGTGTATCAGCCTGTCAGCATCGAACCCCGCGTGCTGGTGCCCAAGGTGATACGCGGCGACGAGCTGGAACCGATGGCCCTCGATGAGGCGGATGGCGGCGACGGTGACGTCGAAGCAGACACGGAGCAACAGGAGTGAATCGCGACAGGATTTGATCTGTCCCGTGACGACGTTATGCCGGAAATCAAGAATTTCACACTGAACTTTGGCCCGCAGCATCCTGCCGCGCACGGCGTGCTGCGCCTGGTGCTGGAACTGGATGGCGAGGTGGTGCAACGCGCCGACCCGCACATCGGCCTGCTGCACCGCGCTACCGAAAAACTGGTCGAGAGCAAGCCCTATAACCAGAGTATCGGCTACATGGACCGGCTCGATTACGTGTCCATGATGTGCAACGAACACGCCTACGTCATGGCCATCGAAAAACTGCTGGGCATCGAAGTGCCGGAACGCGCGCAGTATATCCGGGTCATGTTCGACGAGATCACGCGTATTCTCAACCACCTGTTGTGGCTGGGTGCGCACGGGCTGGACATCGGCGCCATGACGGTGTTCCTGTACACGTTCCGCGAACGCGAGGACCTGATGGACTGCTATGAAGCGGTGTCCGGCGCTCGTCTGCACGCAACCTATTACCGTCCGGGCGGCGTCTACCGTGACCTCCCCGACCGCATGCCGCAATACCGCGAATCGAAATGGCACGGCAAGGACGATGTCGAACGCATGAACCGCAACCGCCAGGGTTCCATGCTCGACTTCATCGAGGACTTCACCGAACGCTTCCCGGCCTGCGTGGATGAATACGAGACCCTGCTGACCGACAACCGCATCTGGAAACAGCGCACCGTGGATATCGGCATAGTGACACCGGAGCGCGCCCTGCAACTGGGCATGACCGGTCCGATGCTGCGCGGTTCCGGCATCGCCTGGGACCTGCGCAAGAAGCAGCCCTACGAAGTTTACGACCGCATGGACTTCGATATTCCGGTAGGCGTCAACGGCGACTGCTACGCCCGTTACCTGGTGCGCATCGAAGAGATGCGCCAGGCCAACCGCATTATCAAACAATGTGTCGACTGGCTGCGCGTCAACCCCGGCCCGGTGATGATCGGCGACCACAAGGTGGCGCCACCGCCGCGCGAGGAAATGAAGCAGGACATGGAAGCGCTGATCCACCACTTCAAGCTGTTCACGGAAGGTTACTGCCTGCCGGTCGGCGAAGCCTATGCCGCCGTCGAGCATCCGAAAGGCGAGTTTGGCATCTACATGATTTCCGACGGCGCCAACAAGCCCTACCGGGTGAAGATCCGCGCGCCGGGCTTTGCCCACCTGTCGTCGCTGGACGAAATGTCGCGGGGCCACATGCTGGCCGATGTCGTGGCCATCATTGGTACCCAGGACATCGTGTTCGGTGAGGTGGACCGATGATCCGTTTCAATCTCTGGAAGTTGTTATGAGCGCAGTACAGGACAACGACGCACCCTACGAACTGCCGGACGCGGTCAAGGCCGAGATCGACCACTGGCTGACCAAGTTCCCGCCGGACCAGAAGCAGTCCGCCGTGCTGGCGGCGCTGCACGCCGTGCAGCACGAGAACCACTGGGTGAGCGTGGCGCAGATGGACGCCGTGGCGGAGTACCTGGAGATGCCGCCGGTGTCGGTCTACGAGGTCGCGAGTTTCTACTCGATGATCGAGACCGAGCCGGTCGGGCGCAACACGGTGGCGTTCTGCAACAATATTTCCTGCATGCTGTGCGGTGCGGACGAACTGATCGCGCATGTGGAAAAGAAACTCGGCATCAAGCTGGGTGAAAGCACGCCGGACGGCCGTATCTACCTCAAGAACGAGGAAGAGTGCCTGGCCGCCTGTGTCGGCGCGCCGATGATGACTGTCAACGGACACTATTACGAGAATCTGACCATCGAAAAGGTCGATCAGATTCTGGACGGACTGGAGTAGGGCATGACAAACCAGGTCTGCTTCACCACGCTGCAATTCGACGAGCCCTGGACGCTTGAGAACTATCTCAAGGTCGGCGGTTACCAGGCGTGGAAAAAGATCCTGCAGGAAAAGACCCCGCAGGAAGACGTTATCGAAATCGTCAAGAGTTCCGCGCTGCGCGGTCGCGGCGGTGCCGGTTTCCCGACCGGGCTGAAGTGGAGTTTCATGCCGCGCAATGCACCGGGCCAGAAGTACATCGTCTGCAACTCGGACGAGTCCGAGCCCGGCACCTGCAAGGACCGGGACATACTGCGCTTCAACCCGCACGCGCTGATCGAGGGCATCGCCATCGCCGGCTATTCGATGGGCGCCACCGTAGGTTATAACTACATGCGCGGCGAGTTCCACCACGAACCTTTCGAACGTTTCGAGCAGGCGCTCAGGGAAGCCTACGAGGCCGGCTATCTGGGTCGCGACCTGATGGGTTCCGGTATCGACTTCGACCTGTATTCGCATCTCGGTGCCGGCGCCTACATCTGTGGCGAGGAAACCGCGCTGCTGAATTCGCTGGAAGGGAAGAAGGGCCAGCCACGTTACAAGCCGCCGTTTCCGGCCAACTTCGGTCTGTACGGCAAGCCAACCACCATCAACAACACCGAAAGCCTGGCCTCGGTGCCGGCCATTCTGCGCAACGGTGGCGAGTGGTTCCTGAACCTCGGTCGCCCCAACAACGGCGGCGAAAAGGTCTGGTGCGTGTCCGGACACGTCAACAGGCCCGGTAACTATGAAATTCCGCTGGGTACGCCCTTCAGGGATCTGCTCGAACTGGCGGGTGGCGTGCGCGACGGACACAAGCTCAAGGCGGTGATTCCCGGCGGCTGTTCCATGCCGGTGATGCCCGCCGACGCCATCATGGACGTGGCGCTCGACTACGATTCGCTGTCCAAAGCCGGTTCTGCGCTGGGTTCCGCCGGCATGATCGTGATGGACGATACCACCTGCATGGTGAAGGCGTTGACCCGTATTTCGCGCTTCTACTACGCCGAGTCGTGCGGTCAGTGCACGCCGTGCCGTGAAGGTTGCGGCTGGATGCACCGCGTCATCAAGCGTATCGAGGAAGGCAACGGTACGATGGAAGACCTCGACCTGCTGGAAAGCGCGGCGGGCCAGATCGAGGGGCACACGATTTGCGCCTTCGGCGATGCGGCGGCCTGGCCGGTGCAGAGTTTCCTCAAGCACTTCCGTGACGAATTCGAATACCACATCAAGCACAGGAACTGCATGCCGGGTACCAGCAGTCATCGAGCCGGCGGCGCGAAGGGGGCGGCAGCATGAGCGCCAAGCCTGATGCCGTGGCCGATGACATGTTCAGGGTGGTCATCGATGATGTCGAGTACAAGGCGCGCAAGGGCGCCACGATCATCGAGGTCACCGACGCCAACGACATCAGCGTGCCGCGTTTCTGTTACCACAAGAAGCTGCCGGTCGCCGCCAACTGTCGCATGTGCATGGTTCAGGTTGAAATGGGCGGTCGCATGGCGCCCAAGCCGCTGCCGGCCTGCGCCACACCGGTCGCCGACGGCATGAAGGTGTGGACGAAATCCGACTACGCCCGCCAGGCGCAGCGCGCGGTGATGGAGTTCCTGCTCATCAACCACCCGCTGGATTGTCCGATCTGTGACCAGGGCGGCGAATGCGAATTGCAGGACACGTCGCTGGAATACGGTCGCGGTGTTTCGCGCTTCAGCGAAAAGAAACGTGTGGTGCCGGAGAAGAACTTCGGCCCGCTGATCGCCTCCGATATGACCCGCTGTATTCACTGTACGCGCTGTGTGCGCTTCCTGCAGCACGTGGCCGGGGTCAAGGAGATGGGTGGCATGGGCCGGGGCGAGAAGGTCGAAATCGGTACCTATGTTCAGCACAATCTTGAGTCCGAATTGTCCGGCAACATTATCGATGTGTGCCCGGTCGGGGCACTGACTTCGCGTCCCTACCGCTTCAGTGCGCGTGCCTGGGAACTGGAGCAAACGGCTTCGGTAGCGCCGCACGATTGCGTTGGCGCCAATGTGTTTCTGCATACCCGCCGCGGCAGGCTGATGCGTGTTGTGCCGCGCGAGAACGAAGCGATCAATGAAGTCTGGGCCACGGATCGTGACCGTTTCGCCTACCAGGGCGTCAACAGCGACGATCGCCTGACGACGCCGATGGTGAAACGCGCCGACGGCTGGCAGGAAGTTGAGTGGGAGGAAGCCCTGCACATTGCCGCCCAGGCGATTACCGAGCGGGTGAAGGAACAGGGTGCCGACCAGTTCGGCATGCTGGCGTCGCCGAGCGCCACGCTGGAGGAACTGAGTCTTTTCAACCAGCTCGCCGAAGGGCTGGGTGTGTCCAACATCGATCATCGTTTGCGCCAGACCGACTTTACCGGTCAGGCGCAGCAGCCGGTGTTTCCGTTTCTGGGCCAGACCATCGAGGAACTGGAACAGGCCAACGCCATCCTGGTGGTGGGTGGCAACCCGCGCAAGGACCAGCCCATACTCGGTCACCGTATACGCAAGGCCGCCATGGCAGGTGCCAGCGTGATGATGATCAACCCGGTTGACTACCCGCTAACTTACAAGCCCGCGCACAAATCGATTGTGGCGCCTTCGCACCTGGTGCAGTCGCTGGCCGGTGTGGCGGCAGCGCTGTTACAGAGCAAAAAGGCGCGTGCGCCGGAAGCCCTGCAGTCGGTCATCGACCAGACGTTGCCGAACGACACCGAGCAGGCGATGGCGGCAACCCTGGCGGAAGCGGGTAATGCCACCGTGCTGCTGGGGCTGGATGCGCTGATGCACCCGGCATTTTCCACCTTGCGTGCCATTGCGGTGCTGATCGGCGAACTGAGCGGGGCGAAGATCGGTTTTGTATCCGACGGCGCCAACAGTGCCGGTGCCTGCCTGGCCGGCGTACTGCCGCACCGCAGCATCGGTGGCGAAACGCGCGCCAACGTCGGGCTGGATGCAGCGCAGATGATCGCGCAACCGCGCAAAAACTACCTGCTGCTCGGTATCGAGCCGGAATTCGATTGCGCCAACGGCGCACAGGCACTGACCGCCGTGCAACAGGCTGAATTCGTTGTGGCACTGACCCCATTCGTGACGGATACCATGCGCGAGTACGCCGACGTGCTGCTGCCGATCAACGTGTTTGCGGAAACCTCCGGTACCTATGTGAATGTCGAAGGCCGCTGGCAAAGTTTCGTTGCCGCGTCGCGTGCGCCGGGCGACAGCCGACCCGGCTGGAAGGTGTTGCGGGTACTCGGCAACCTGCTGGATCTGGAAGGGTTCGACCAGGTGTCGTCCGGGCAGGTGCGCGATGCGCT
>CAYSRA010000106.1:6512-8743 GCA_964433205.1 uncultured Thiohalobacter sp.
TGCTGGATCTGGAAGGGTTCGACCAGGTGTCGTCCGGGCAGGTGCGCGATGCGCTGAGTGAAAAGGTCGGTGAGGTGACGCTCGACAACAGTGCCTGCGGCGATGCTGTCGGCACAGTGGTCTCCGCAGAAGGTCTGGAACGCGTTGCCACGTTGCCCCTGTATGCTGTCGACGGTATCGTGCGCCGGGCTGAAGCATTGCAGCTGGCGCCGGATGGCCAGGTGGCCCGGCTCAGGCTGAACCCGGATGATGCAGCGGCTTTGTCGCTGGCCGGGGATGATTCGGCACGGTTAAGCGGGAGTGACAACAGCGTCACGCTGGAAGTCGATGTCGACGCGCGCGTGGCGAAGGGTGCGGCAGTGGCACCGCAGGCCATCGCGGCGACACTGGCGCTGGGTGCGCCAGCCGCTGTTCTCCAGGTTAAGAAGGCATAGGGCGATGGAACAGAGCACACTCCTTGACTGGGTCATCACCGGCGGCTGGATACTCGCCAAGATCCTGATTATCGTCATACCGCTGATGCTGTGCGTGGCCTACCTGACCTACGCCGAGCGCAAGATCATTGGTTACATGCAGTTGCGTATCGGCCCCAACCGGGTTGGCCCGCGCGGCTGGCTGCAGCCGATTGCCGACGCGATGAAGCTGATGATGAAGGAAATCATCATCCCGGCGAAATCCAACATCTATCTGTTTGTCATTGCGCCGACGCTGGTGATTGCGCCGGCGCTGGCGGCGTGGGCGGTGGTGCCGTTCGGCAGTGAGCTGGTGCTGGCCGACGTGGACGCCAGCCTGTTGTATATCCTGGCGCTGACTTCGGTGGGTGTGTACGGCATTATCATCGCCGGCTGGGCCTCCAACTCCAAGTACGCGTTTCTCAGTACCATGCGCAGCGCCGCGCAGATTATCTCCTACGAAATCGCCATGGGTTTTGCGCTGGTCGGTGTGCTGCTGGCCGCGGGCAGTATCAACCTCGGTGACATCGTGATGGCGCAGAAGGGCAGCCTGCTGCACTGGTTCTGGTTGCCGCTGCTGCCGTTGTTCGTGGTCTATTTCGTGTCCGGTGTGGCCGAGACCAACCGCGCGCCGTTCGACGTGGCGGAAGGCGAGTCGGAAATCGTCGCCGGTTTTCACGTGGAGTACTCGGGCATGGCGTTCGCGGTATTCTTCCTCGCCGAATACGCCAACATGATTCTCATCGCCACCCTGGCCGCGCTGATGTTCATGGGTGGCTGGCTGTCGCCGTTCGAGGGTATCCCGGTATTGCAGCCAATGTTCCAGTGGGTGCCCGGCCTGATCTGGCTGGTGCTGAAGGCAGCGCTTTTCCTGCTGTTCTTTCTCTGGTTCCGCGCCACCTTCCCGCGTTACCGCTATGACCAGATCATGCGCCTGGGCTGGAAGGTGTTTATTCCGATTACCATTTTCTGGCTGGTTATAGAGGGCGCCGCGGTAGTTGGCGACCTTGGCCCATGGTTCGACTGAGGGCGATGCGATGTTAGCCTTGAAACACTATGTTAAAAGCTTCCTGCTCTGGGAATTGCTCAAGGGTATGCAGCTGACCGGGAAAAACCTGTTCGCGAAAAAGATCACCGTACAGTACCCGGAAGAAAAGACTCCGCAGTCGCACCGCTTTCGCGGCCTGCACGCGCTGCGCCGTTACCCGAACGGCGAGGAGCGCTGCATTGCCTGCAAGCTGTGCGAGGCGGTGTGCCCGGCGCTGGCGATCACCATTGAAGCCGGCCCACGCGAGACCGACGGTACCAGGCGTACCACGCGCTACGAGATCGACCTGTTCAAGTGTATTTTCTGCGGTTTTTGCGAGGAGTCCTGTCCGGTCGATTCGATTGTCGAGACCCGCGTGTACGAATACCACTTCGAGAACCGTGGCGAGAACATTATGACCAAGCAAAAGTTGCTGGCACAGGGCGAGAAATACGAACAACAGATTGCCGAGGACCGCGCGCTGGACGCGGTCTACCGATGAACGATGCGGCCTGGGTGAACCCGAATGGATTTTGAACGGATCGTCTTTTACGTCTTTGCCGCCATCCTGGTGTTCGCCGCCACGCGTGTCATCACCGTGCGTAACCCGGTGCACGCCGCGCTGCACCTGGTGCTGGCGTTCTTCACCTCCGCCGGCCTGTGGTTGCTGCTGGAGGCGGAGTTTCTGGCCATCACGCTGGTGCTGGTCTACGTGGGCGCGGTGATGGTGCTGTTCCTGTTCGTGGTGATGA
>CAYSRA010000107.1:0-8728 GCA_964433205.1 uncultured Thiohalobacter sp.
CATCATCGGCGCTCAGGCCAGCTTGCTGGCAACGTCGACGGCCTGCTCCACCACCTCGGCAAGCCGCTGCGCCTGCGCCAGCACCAGCTCGCCATCCTCACCCTCGACCATGACACGGATCAGGGGTTCGGTGCCGGACGGCCGCAACAGCACTCGTCCCTTACCGTTGAGCCGGGCTTCCGCTTCGCGCACCGCATCCTGAATCAGTGTATTGCTGTCAATCTCGATGCGCCGCGCCAGCGGGACGTTGATCATGTGCTGGGGATACTTGGTCATACCCTGCTTGAGTTCGTGCAGGCTGCCACCATGCTGTACCAGCGTCGCCAGCACCTGCAGGGCGGACACCATGCCGTCGCCGGTCGACGTGCGGTCCAGGCAGATAATGTGCCCCGACGACTCGCCACCCAGTATGCCGCCGTGTTCTTTCAGCAACTCCATGACGTAACGGTCACCCACGCGTGCGCGCATGAACTCGATGCCCTGGTCGCGGAAGGCGTGCTCCAGTCCCAGGTTGGTCATCAGGGTGCCGACCACCGGGCCGAACAGCTGCCCCCCCTCCCGCCGGGATGAGGCGATAATATAGAGCAGTTCGTCACCGTCGACGATCTCGCCCGTGTGGTCGACCATGACCAGGCGATCGCCATCACCATCGAGGCCGATACCCAGGTCGGCCTGCTGCCGCAGCACTTCCTGACGCAGGGCCTGCGGCTCGGTGGAACCGCAGCCGTCATTGATATTGAGGCCGTCCGGGGTCACACCAATGCTTATGACTTCCGCGCCCAGCTCGTCCAGCACACTGGGCGCAATGTGATAGGTCGCACCATTGGCGCAGTCGACCACGATCTTCAGGCCGACCAGCGAAATACGCGACGGGATGGTGCTCTTGCAGAATTCGATATAACGGCCGCGTGCATCATCGATCCGCTCCGCCTTGCCGAGTCGCTCCGACGAAACGGTAACCATAGGCTTTTCGAGTTCCGCCTCGATAGCCGCCTCGACCTCGTCGGGCAGCTTCATACCATCGGCGGAAAAGAACTTGATGCCGTTGTCGTGATGCGGGTTATGCGAAGCGCTGATCACGATACCGGCACAGGCGTGCAAGGTGCGCGTCAGGTAGGCGATGGCCGGTGTCGGCATGGGACCCAGCAAGCGGATGTCAACGCCTGCCGCTGACAAGCCCGCCTCCAGCGCGGACTCGAACATGTAACCGGAGATACGCGTGTCCTTGCCAATGACTACGCGAGTCGCCGCGCCGTTGCTCAGTACCCGCCCCATCGCCCAGCCCAGCTTGAGCATGAATTCGGCGTTGATCGGGTGTTCCCCGACGCGTCCGCGAATACCATCCGTGCCAAAAAACTTTCTGCCCATCCTGACTACTCCTCGCCTGCTTCCCGTAATGCAATACACATCTGCAACGCCTGCCAGGTCTCGGCGACGTCGTGCGCCCGAACCAGCAGGGCACCGCGTTCCACCGCCAGCACCGCCAGCGCAAGACTGGCGGGCAACCGTTCCGACACCTCCAGCCCCAGAAGTTTGCCGATCATGGATTTTCTCGACAAGCCAACCAGCAGCGGATACTGCGTGTCCGCCAGTGTAGCAAGTCCCGCCAGCAACCCCAGATTCTGCTCGACCGTTTTGCCGAAACCGAAGCCCGGATCCAGCAGGATACGCTGCGCCGGAATCCCGGCCTGTTCACAAACCCGTGCACGCTGAACAAGGAAATCGCGCACTTCACCGACCACATCCCGGTAAGCGGGATTGGCCTGCATAGTGCGCGGGTCGCCCTGCATGTGCATCAGGCACACCGGAACGCCACAGGCGGCGGCCGCCTCAACCGCACCATCTGCTCGCAACGCGTTGACATCGTTTATTAATCCGGCGCCGGCCGCAACCGCAGCGCGCATCACCTGCGGTTTCTGCGTATCAATGGATATCGGTATGCCGAGCCGGAACTGGAGTGCCTCGATCACCGGGATTACCCGGTCCAGCTCCTCCTGCAACGACACTTCCGCCGCACCGGGACGCGTCGACTCGCCACCGACATCGATGATGGCGGCCCCTTCCGCCTCCATGTCCAGCGCATGCTGAACAGCTTTCTCCGGCGAAAAAAAATCACCCCCGTCGGAAAACGAATCGGGGGTGACATTGAGAACGCCCATGACTTGCGGACGTAACAGATCGAGTAACTTACCGTTGCAATCCAGCTGCATGTTAACTGCCTGCATAAAACCGCGCCGGTCACAGGGACTGGCGCACGTTCGCTAGTGCTGCCCGGCCGGACCGCCGATAGGCTCACCGCCATCGCTGGCGTCCTTCTTGCCTTCCTGCCCGGCCGGTGCGGTTGAACCATTGCCGGGTGACTGGCTGTCATCCCAGTCATGGGGCGGACGCGGCGGCTTGCCGGACATAATGTCTTCGATCTGGTCCGCATCGATGGTTTCATACTTGATCAGCGCCTCGGCCATCAGGCGCAGCTTGTCGATATTCTCGTTCAGCAGCGTCTCGGCGCGCGCGTAGTTGCGATCGACAATGGCGCGAATCTCGGCATCGATGACATGCGCTGTTTCATCGGATACGTTCTTGTGCTGGGTGACGGAATGACCAAGGAACACCTCGCCCTCTTCCTCACTGTAAGTCAACGGCCCCAGACGTTCGGACAGGCCCCACTTGGTGACCATGTTGCGCGCCAGTTCGGTAGCACGCTGGATATCGTTGGATGCGCCGGTGGTCACCATGTCCTTGCCAAAGATCAGTTCCTCGGCAATACGTCCACCGAACAGGCTGGAGATCTGGCTTTCCAGACGCTGCTTGCTGAAGCTGTAGCGATCTTCCTCGGGCAGGAACATGGTAATGCCCAGCGCGCGACCACGCGGAATGATACTGACCTTGTAGACCGGATCGTGCGAGGGCACCAGCCGGCCGACAATGGCATGCCCCGCCTCGTGGTAGGCGGTCAGCTTCTTCTCGTCCTCACTCATCACCATGGACTTGCGCTCGGCGCCCATCATGATCTTGTCCTTGGCCTTTTCCAGGTCTTCCATATCGACCAGGCGCTTGTTGGCGCGCGCGGCAAACAGGGCCGCCTCATTCACCAGGTTGGCAAGATCGGCGCCGGAAAAACCGGGGGTGCCACGGGCGATAATGCTCGGGTTGACGTCGTCGGCGGCGGGCACCTTGCGCAGGTGCACCTTGAGAATCTGTTCACGTCCGCGCACATCCGGCAGCGGCACTACCACCTGGCGATCGAAACGACCGGGGCGCAGCAACGCGGGATCGAGCACGTCCGGGCGGTTGGTGGCGGCAATGACGATGACGCCCTCGTTGCCCTCGAAACCGTCCATCTCGACCAGCAACTGGTTGAGGGTCTGTTCACGTTCGTCGTGGCCGCCGCCCAGACCGGCACCACGGTGACGACCCACGGCGTCGATTTCATCGATGAAGATAATGCAGGGGGCGTGCTTCTTGGCCTGTTCGAACATATCGCGTACACGCGACGCACCGACGCCGACGAACATCTCCACGAAATCAGAACCGGAAATGGTGAAGAACGGCACCTTCGCCTCGCCGGCAATCGCCCGCGCCAGTAAAGTCTTACCGGTACCCGGCGCGCCAACCATCAATACGCCACGCGGAATCTTGCCGCCCAGCTTCTGGAACTTGCCTGGATCGCGCAGGAACTCGACCAGTTCGGCGACTTCCTCCTTGGCTTCCTCGACGCCGGCAACATCATTGAACGTCACCTTGATCTGGTCCTCGCCAAGCATGCGCGCCCGGCTCTTGCCGAACGACATGGCACCGCGGCCACCGCCGCCGCCCTGCATCTGACGCATGAAGAATATCCACACACCGATCAGCAACAGCATCGGGAACCAGGAGATAAAGATCTGCATCAACAGCGAATCCTGCTCCGGCGGCTGTGCCTTGACCTCGACACCGTTGGTCAGCAGGTCATTGATCATCTCGGGATCGTTGGGCGTATAGGTGGAGAAAGGCTCGCCGCTGACCAGCCGACCCTTGACGACACGACCGTCGATGACGACGCTCTGCACGCGACCGGCTTTGACATCGGCAATGAATTCGGAATAGGGCACACTCTGCGCGCGCGGCGCGGGCGGTCCAAAGTTGTTGAATACCGACATCAGGACAATCGCAATGATCACCCAGAGCAGGATATTTTTCGCCATGTCGTTCAAATCGAGTACCTCATAAAATTAAATCAGCTGACGGCGATTGTCGGGCAGGAGAATCAGTGAAGGCATTGTCCTGTAAGGCGTTTCGGCCCGGAAGGTTATTTTCTGAAACGATACTATACTTTCCGGCCCCGGGCCAGCGCATACACCTCCCGACTGCGCGGCCTGGACGCCCTGGGCTTGCGTATCAGGACCTTCGTATAGTGTCGGCGCAAGTCTCGCACCAGCTCATCAAACCCCTCACCCTGGAACACCTTGACCAGTAAATCACCCCCGGGTTTCAACACCCGGTCGGCAAAATCCACTGCCAATTCCACGAGATACATCGATCGCGGCAGATCCACGGCTTCCACCCCGCTTATATTGGGGGCGATGTCCGACATTACAAGGTCGACCTCCCGTCCATCGAGCATCTTCATCAACGATTCAAGCACACCATCTTCGCGGAAATCACCCTGCAGGAAGTCCACACCGGGCAACGGCTCCATGGGCAGAATGTCCATCGCCATGATTTTGCCCTTGCGTCCGATAAGCGGGAGCGCGTACTGGCTCCAGCCACCCGGCGCCGCACCCAGGTCCACAATCGTCATGCCGGGTTTTATCAGCCGGTCGCGCTGCTGTATCTCGTCGAGCTTGTATACCGCGCGCGAACGGTAGCCGTCCCGCTGCGCACGCTTGACATACTCATCGTTGAAATGCTCCCGCAACCAGCGGTTACTACTCTTGCTCCTGGACATAATCCCTGCTTCGCCTGTGGTGTTCAGTTATACTTTCGCGCCCGATTCGGAGTATTAATGAATGTCACTGACCGAACAACAGAAAAAGCACCTGCGCGGGCTCGGTCACAAGCTGAAACCGGTGATCATGGTGGGCAGCAAAGGCCTGACCAAGGCGCTGCTGGATGAATTCGAGCGCTCCATCGCGCACCACGAACTGATCAAGGTCAGGGTGTCGATGGGTGACCACGAGGCCCGGGACAAGGCCATTGCGGAGATGTGCGAGCACAGCCATGCGCAACTGATTCAGCGCGTGGGGAATATGGCGTTGCTGTTTCGCAAGAGAAAGAAAAAGTCTGCCTTTGAGGCGCTGTAAAAGAAAAAAGGGGACGAAAAGGGGACGGAGGGATTAAATTTTAATCCCTCCGTCCCCTTTTTTCTCCGTCAGCTTTCCTCGCGCGCAACAACCAGCACCAGCCCGAGCACACTGGTTATAAGGTAGGCAACCGATGCAATGCCATGCAAGGTGGCAAATGCTTCACTACCAACCAAGCCTTCCACACGCATCGCCGCTACTTTGGGCGCCACGATAAACTGGCCTGCGGCCGTCAGCGCCAACATAAGCATCAACACGACAGCGCGCAGGTTCAGACGATTTCCGGAATGGCGAAGCTGGTTGAAAAGCAACAGCAGACCACCACAGGCCAGGCCAACCCAGGCGATGATATTGAACATGACACCTGCCAGCGTACCGGCCATAGCGCGGTCTTCAAGGGTGGCGAACAGCGCCGGTGCAACCATGTAACCGATGGCCCACAGGCCACCTACCCACAGTGTCAGCAGGATGCGCTCTCCGGCGAGCAATCGCCCCGGCATCACAGACAGGTTAACTCGTCATTCATAACGGACTTCGACAATCTCGAAGGATTTCTCGCCGCCAGGCGTTACCACGACGACCTCGTCGCCTTCAAACTTTCCGATCAATGCACGTGCAATCGGTGAACTGAAGGAGATGCGCGCTTGCTTGATGTCCGCTTCGTCTTCGCCGACGATCTGGTAGGTGACTTCATCACCACTGTCGAGGTCTTCAATCACTACCGTCGCACCAAACACCACCTTGCCACCGGCATCCAGTTCGGCCACGTCGATAATATTGGCGTGGGACAACTTGCCTTCGATTTCCTTGATGCGACCCTCGGCAAAACTCTGCTGCTCGCGTGCGGCGTGATACTCGGCATTTTCTTTCAAGTCGCCGTGTGCACGTGCTTCGGCGATGGCCGCAATAATACGCGGGCGGTCTACCGTCTTGAGCCGCTGCAGCTCTTCGCGCAGTTTCTCCGCCCCTTTTTTGGTGAGTGGGACCTTGTTCATGCTACGTACTCCTGGTGCAGGTCCTGCAACCGTTCAACAATCGGTGAATCGATACAGGTCAATGCCAGACTGGTCGCATAGGCGTGGGCAATGGTGGTGCTGTATGGCACCTTGTGCTGCAACGCCGCGCCCCGGATGGTGTACGAGTCCGCAATGGCCTGCTTGCCTTCTGTAGTATTGACGATCAGGGCGATCTGTTCGTTCTTGATCATGTCGACAATATGCGGCCGTCCTTCCGTCACCTTGTTGACCACTTCACAGCGCGTACCTGCCGCGTTGATCGCACTCGCGGTACCGCGTGTGGCAACCACCGTAAAGCCCTGTCTCACCAGCTCGGCGGCAACCTGCACGGCGTCGTCCTTGTCGGCGTCACGCACGCTGATAAATACCTTGCCGGTACGCGGCAGCGCCTCGCCGGCACCAATCTGGGCCTTGGCAAACGCCTCGCCAAAGCTGCGGCCGATGCCCATCACTTCGCCGGTGGACTTCATTTCCGGGCCAAGCAGCGGATCCACGCCGGGGAATTTCACGAACGGGAACACGGCTTCCTTGACCGAGTAATACGAGGGCACGCGTTCCTCGGTCACGCCCTGCTCGACCAGCGAACGGCCGACCATGCAGCGCGCGGCGATCTTGGCCAGCGGCAACCCGGTCGCCTTGGACACAAAGGGCACCGTACGCGACGCACGCGGGTTCACTTCCAGCACATAGACGTCGTCGCCCTGGATGGCGAACTGGGCATTCATCAGCCCCACCACGTTGAGCGCCTTCGCCATGGTGCGCATCTGTTCGCGCAGGCGGTCCTGGATTTCCTTGCTCAGACTGTAGGCAGGCAGCGAACAGGCCGAGTCACCGGAATGCACGCCAGCCTGCTCGATATGCTGCATGATACCGCCAATCAGCACGTTCTCGCCATCGCTGATGGCGTCGACATCGACCTCGATGGCGTCGTTGAGAAAACGATCCAGCAGCACTGGGGACTCATTGGACACGCTGACCGCCTCCACCATGTAGTTGCGCAGGTCGTCCTCGTTGTAGACGATTTCCATGGCCCGCCCGCCCAGCACGTAGGAAGGCCGCACCACCAGCGGGTAGCCGATCTCGTCGGCCAGCGCCAGCGCCGCATCGACACTGCGCGCGGTGCGGTTGGGCGGTTGCAGCAGGCCGTTTTCCTCGACCAGCTTCTGGAATCGCTCGCGGTCCTCGGCCAGGTCGATGCTGTCCGGCGTGGTGCCGATGATCGGCGCCCCGGCTTCTTCCAGCGCGCGCGCCAGCTTCAGCGGCGTCTGGCCACCGTACTGCACGATAACGCCTTTCGGCTGTTCCTTGTAAACGATCTCCAGCACGTCCTCGAGCGTCAATGGTTCGAAGTACAGGCGGTCCGAGGTGTCGTAATCGGTGGACACGGTTTCCGGGTTGCAGTTGACCATGATGGTCTCGTAGCCATCCTCGCGCATCGCAAGCGCAGCGTGCACGCAACAATAGTCAAACTCGATGCCCTGGCCGATGCGGTTGGGTCCACCGCCCAGCACCATGATCTTTTCGCTTTTGGTCGGATCCGCCTCGCATTCCTCCTCGTACGTGGAATACAGGTAGGCGGTGCTGGTAGCAAACTCGGCGGCGCAGGTATCCACGCGCTTGTACACGGGCCGCACACCAAACTCGTGGCGCAGCTTGCGGAACGCCGACTCGTCGATGTTCAGCAACTTCGCCAGCCGCCGATCGGAAAATCCCTTGCGCTTGAGCTTGCGCACCCGCTCGCGATTGAGCGCGCCGACACCCTGTTCGCGCACTTCCTCCTCGATCTGTAACAACTCTTCCAGTTGCACCAGGAACCAGGGGTCGATTTTGGTCAGGTCGTGGATCTCTTCCAGCGACAGGCCGGCACGGAAACCGTCGCCGATGTACAGTACCCGGTCGGCACCCGCGTCGCGCAGTTCGCGACGGATGGTGTCAAGCGCACCGTCCTGTTCGAGGTCGATAATCTCGTCGAAACCGTCGATGCCGGTCTCCATGCCGCGCAGCGCCTTGTGCATGGACTCCTGGAAGGTGCGGCCGATGGCCATCACTTCGCCCACCGATTTCATCTGCGTGGTCAGGCGGTTCTCGGCGCTCGGGAATTTCTCGAAGGTAAAGCGAGGGATCTTGGTCACGACGTAGTCGATAGCCGGCTCGAAGGACGCCGGCGTCGCGCCACCGGTGATCTCGTTCTGCAGTTCGTCGAGCGTGTAGCCCACCGCCAGCTTGGCCGCCACCTTGGCGATCGGGAAGCCGGTGGCCTTGGAGGCCAGTGCCGAGGAACGCGACACGCGCGGGTTCATCTCGATGATGATCATGCGTCCGTTTTCGGGGTTGATGGCGAACTGCACGTTGGAGCCGCCGGTGTCCACGCCAATTTCGCGCAGCACCGCCAGCGAGGCGTCGCGCATGATCTGGTATTCCTTGTCGGTG
>CAYSRA010000108.1:0-2378 GCA_964433205.1 uncultured Thiohalobacter sp.
CCCAAGTGGTTCCAGAACATCAACTGGAACATGCCCAACCTGCTGATGGCCGCTGTGCCCGGTTTTGAAAAGGTCGCCACCACCCTGATGAAGAAGACTTTCAAGAACAAGGGTGTTGCCACCATCGAGGAACTGCGCGACCTGTGCCTGGAGGCGGACGTGAAGATGGTCGCCTGCCAGATGACGGTGGACGTGTTCGGTTTCGACCAGAGCGAGTTCATCCCGGAAGTTTCCGACTACGTGGGCGCGACCTATTTCCTCCCGGTCGCCAAGGAAGCGGACATCTGTCTGTTTATCTGAACATCTTTCATAGTCCCTCCTTCGACCGGCGCCCTGCGCCGGTTTTTTTTGTCCGCTTGTGCGAAAATAGGCTGCTTTGCCAACCATGAAAATCACCATGCCACAGGCTGCAAGCCACACAACACCCGACACCGCTCCTGAAGACCCGTTCCGCCCTCGCCTGCCGCAGGGCCGGCAGCGCGTCCTCTGGTCGCGCCTGTACGGAGACAGCCTGCCGTTGATACTGGCCAACGCGGCCCGCCAGCATGACGGACTGCTGCTGGTCATTACCCCCGACAGCCAGGCTGCGGAGCAGCTGCAATCACGGCTGCGCTTCTTCTGTGACAACGACGCACTCGATATCCTGTGCTTTCCCGACTGGGAAACACTGCCCTATGACACCTTCTCGCCGCACCAGGACATCATCTCGGAACGACTGGAAACCCTGTGCCACCTGCCCGCCCTGAAGCGTGGTGTGCTGCTGGTGCCGGTCGCCACCCTGCTGCAGCGGCTGCCGCCGAAAAGCTTCCTCGACCAGCACAGCCTGATGCTCGACACCGGCGACACGCTGGATCTCGACGCCATGCGTAAGCGGCTGGAGACCGCCGGCTACCGGTGCGTGGCGCAAGTCATGGAGCACGGAGAGTTCGCCGTACGCGGCGCATTGCTCGACCTGTTTCCGATGGGCAGCCCGCTGCCGTTCCGCATCGACCTGTTCGACAACGAGATCGAATCCATCCGCACCTTTGACCCGGAAACCCAGCGTTCCATCGACAAGGTATCCCGGATACGCCTGTTGCCGGCGCGCGAATTCCCCGTCGACGAGGCTGCCATCCGGCATTTTCGCCAGGCCTGGCGCGACCTGTTCGAGGGCGACCCGCAGCGGGCGTTGATCTATCGCGACGTCAGCGAAGGCGTGATCCCCGGCGGCATCGAGTACTACCTGCCGCTGTTCGTCGAGGAAACTGCCACCCTGTTCGATTACCTGCCCGGTAACTGCTGCCTGGTGGAAAGCGAGGATGCGCACAACGCCATCGAAACCTTCCGCGCTGAAGTCGAACAGCGCTACGAATCGTTACGCCACGACGTCGAACGGCCACTACTGCCACCACAGTACCTGTACCTGTCGGAAGCCGAAACGGAGCAGGCGCTGGAGACCGGTGCACGTATCAAGCTGCAACGCGCCGAAGCGCTGGATACTGATGTCAGTGCTGTCAACTATGCCACCAGGGCACTGCCCGACCTGCAAATCAAGGCGCGCACCGAACGGCCGGCCGCCGCGCTGCAGGACTTTGTCGCCGGCTTCCCGGGCCGGGTACTGATCTGTGCGGAATCCGCCGGCCGCCGCGAAACCCTGCAGGGCCAGTTGCGCGAGTTCGGCCTGCAGGCAAAAACCCTCGACGGCTGGCGTGCCTTCCTGGACAGTGACGCCGATCTCGCCATCACGGTCGCCCCCCTGGAACAGGGCGCCTGGCTGGCAGGCGAGTCACAGGTCGCGCTCATCACCGAACCGCGCCTGTTCGGCGAACGCGCCCTGCAACAGCAACAGCGCCGCAAACCGAAGCGCGATGCCGAAGCCATCATCCGCGACCTCACCGACCTGAATATCGGTGCGCCGGTAGTCCACGAGGACCACGGCGTAGGCCGCTACCTCGGCCTGCAGAAACTCACTGTGGGCGGACGCGAGGCGGAATTCCTGACGCTCGAGTACGCCGGTAACGACAAGCTCTACGTGCCGGTGGCATCGCTGCACCTGATCAGCCGCTACACCGGTTCCAGCCCCGACAGCGCCCCCCTGCACCGGCTCGGCAGCGACCAGTGGCAAAAGGCGCGCAAGCGCGCCGCACAGCGCGTGCACGACGTTGCCGCAGAACTACTGGACATCTATGCCCGGCGCGCCGCACGCCAGGGCTACACCTTCCCGTTCGATGTCGATGAATACCGCGCCTTCGCCAGCACCTTCCCGTTCGAGGAGACTCCCGATCAGGCCAGCGCCATTGAGGCCGTAATTGCCGACATGACCGGCCCGCAGCCGATGGACCGGGTGGTGTGCGGCGACGTCGGCTTCGGCAAGACCGAGGTCGCCATGCGCGCCGCCT
>CAYSRA010000108.1:2388-8593 GCA_964433205.1 uncultured Thiohalobacter sp.
CGGTGCTGGTACCCACCACCCTGCTCGCCCAGCAGCACTTCCAGAACTTCGCCGCCCGCTTCGCCGACTGGCCGATCCGGGTCGACGTGCTGTCGCGTTTCCGCAGCAAGAAACAGCAGGAGGAGATTCTCCAGCGCTTTGCCGACGGCACGCTGGATATTCTCATCGGCACGCACAAGATCCTGCAGGGCGATGTGAAGCCGAAAAATCTCGGCCTGGTCATTATCGACGAGGAACACCGTTTCGGCGTGCGCCAGAAAGAAAAGCTCAAGGCACTGCGCACTGAGGTGGATCTGTTGACGCTCACCGCCACCCCGATCCCGCGCACCCTCAACATGTCGCTGTCCGGCCTGCGCGACCTGTCTATTATCGCCACGCCACCGGCGCACCGCCTGACCATCAAGACCTTCATTACCGAATGGAACAAGGCCACCATCCGCGAAGCCTGCCTGCGCGAGATCAAACGCGGCGGCCAGGTGTACTTCCTGCACAACGAGGTCGACAACATCGACACCGTGGCCCGCGAACTGCGCGAACTGATCCCCGAAGCCACACTGGAAATCGGCCACGGGCAGATGCGCGAACGCGAACTGGAACAGGTGATGCTGGATTTTTACCACCGCCGCTTCAACATCCTGCTGTGTACCACCATTATCGAAAGCGGTATCGATGTGCCAACGGCCAACACCATCCTCATCAATCGCGCGGACAAGCTGGGACTTGCCCAGTTGCACCAGTTGCGCGGCCGGGTCGGCCGTTCGCACCACCGCGCCTATGCCTACATGATCGTGCCACCGCGCAAGGCCATGAGCGTTGACGCCGTCAAACGCATCGAGGCCATCGAATCACTGGAGGATCTCGGTTCCGGCTTTACCCTGGCCACCCACGACCTGGAAATCCGTGGCGCCGGCGAGCTGCTGGGCGACGACCAGAGTGGCCAGATCCATGAAATCGGCTTTACGCTCTATACGGAGTTGCTGGAACGTGCCGTGTCGGCCCTCAAGGAAGGCCGCAAACCGGAACTGGAACGCCCCCTCAACCACGGTCCGGAAGTCGACCTGCACCTGCCGGCGCTGATCCCGGACGACTACCTGGCAGACGTGCACGGTCGCCTGATTCTCTACAAGCGTATCGCCAGTGCCGCCAACGAGGACGAACTGCGTGAATTGCAGGTGGAAATGATCGACCGCTTCGGCCTGCTGCCCGACCCGGTCAAACTGTTGTTCGAGGTCACCCGGCTGAAGCTGAAAGCTGTGCCGCTGGGCATCAGCAAAATCGATGTCGGGGAGAACAGCGGCCGCCTGCTGTTCGGTGCGCAACCGAATGTCGACCCGGCGACGATTATCGAGCTGATCCAGACGCAACCACAGCGTTACCGGCTCGACGGCTCCGACGTGATACGCTTCTTTGCCGACATGGACGAACCGGAAACCCGCCTGCACACGGCGAACGAGCTGCTTGAAAGGTTGAGCCCCCGTACCGCATGAGGCACGATAGCTGACATGACACACGCCATCCGACATGTGCTTCGCGCCCTGTTGCTGTTCGCCGGCCTGACAACCGCCCTTTACGCCGATGACACGCCACGGCAATACGATATCGAACTGTTGATCTTTCAGAACCTCAATGCAGACGATGGTGGCGAAGTCTGGCCCATCGACTATTCCGAATGGTTCGACGACGACACAGCCGGACCGGAAATGCCGGAAACCGGCACGCCGGCCGTGCCGGAGCCCGGTGGCCCGGCCTGGCTCGAAACCGACAGCCTGCGCCTGCGGGCGGAACAGCACGCGCTGGAACGCTCCGCCAACTACCGCCCGCTGCGCCACCTGGCCTGGCGGCAGACCGTGGTCGACCGTAACAGCGCGCAGGATATCGAGTTACCAGCCGCCGACAGCAACGCGACGGTCAGGGTGGAAGGTACCGTCCGCGTGGCGGTGGAACGCTACCTGCACCTGTACCTCGACCTGAAACTGGTCGATACCACGCTGGCGTTCGACACCGGGTTTTCAGAATTTGAACTGCCTGAATTCCGCTTGCAGCAACGCCGTCGCATGCGCAGCAAGGAACTGCATTATTTTGACCATCCCAAGTTCGGCGTTATCGCGCTGATCACACCCTACATCCCGCCGGCGCCACTGGCCGAAGAAGTCATCGCGCCGCCGCCTGTCGCGCCTGCACAATAATTTGCGAGCCGAAAAAAACCGGGCCGAAGCCCGGTTTTCATTGTACCCGGCGTGGCGCCGGATCCGATCACAGCGGATATCAGGCCGCCTGGTGTTCGGCCTTGGCCTTGCGCGCCGCTTCCGCCTCTTCAGGGCTGTAAGCCTTGCCGGACCACAGCATCTCGTAGGCAATTTCCTCGTTGCCGTTTTCACACAGCTCCACCACCTTTTTGAACAGCGGCTGGAAGGTCTCGCTGCGGTGCGACGCCTCGTGGTCCTCGAAGCTCTTCCAGAAGGTCACGATCAACGCTTCCTTGCCCTTCAGCTCACTCTCGACTGCCTTGCCGATGGTCGAGCCCTCATTGGACACCTGGCCCTTGTTGAGGCAGACGAAACCACCGACAAACCCGGTGTCAGAGTGATAGGTCTTCACATTTTCACACAGGTACGCCACACGCTCCTGCAAATCATCGACCGTGTAGCCCGGTTTGAGAATGACGCGGTTCACTGTCACCACACCATCCGCAGGAAATCCTGGAATCAATCCACTCATTGTCATCACCTCCCGTCAAGGTTATATATTAGACTTGACTAATATGCAGGCAATGAGGTGATAAATCAAGCTTTTATCCTCATAAATAATGTATTTATTTAATGTTTTTCTTTATTTTTTCCGTTTGTTGCCGATCTATTGTTATGTCGATTCTATATTTGTGAAAAGCTCTTCCAGCAACCTGAGACGCAGGATTTCACAACAGGGGTCCGTATTTCTATGTCCACTGAGGTTCACGTGGCACTCTGCCAATTCACCGCAAGAACCGGTTCCAACCGGTTTTGAAGGGAGGAAGATAAATCCAGCTCCCCACTTGCAGGAGGCGCAAAAGCTGCCATCGCCTGTACCAACTGATCGATCTGGCCATTTAGCAAGGTGTAGCCATCGCCAGCCCGAAGCACCTCGATTTGGTTATCCGGGCCAAGAAACCAGCTATCAATAGTAACCCCGTCGTCTGTCCCGATAACTTGAATACTCAAGTCATCGCCAGTTCGACTGAACCAAAGTTGATCGTGGTCGATACCCGAACCAAACAGAAGCCGGTCTCTATTTTTAGTCGAATCAGCGTCAATAATGACATCTTGTCCGTCGTTCCGGTTGAAACGATATCGATCACTACCCAAACCGCCGTTTAGTGTGTCAGCGCCCAGTCCTCCATACAGCCGATCACGGGATGCCCCGCCGGTCAAAATATCGTCGCCGGCTCCCCCATTAAGGTAGTTCCAGGCTGCCCCTCCGGTCAGGACATCGTCTCCCGCCCCCCCAAGCAGGTAGTTCCTGCCAGCCCCGCCCATCAATGTGTCATTCCCCGTACCACCCCGTAAGACCGCTGCCCCCTCACCACCGACTAGCAGATCGTCACCGGCGCCTCCATACAGATACTCCCGTTTTAATCCGGAATCTGCATATAACTGGTCATTGCCGGCGCCACCATGAAGCCTGTCTCTACCGGCACCACCATGCAGAATATCGTCGCCGCCCCCGCCATACAGTCGGTTTGACCGGTCGTTACCAGTAATTGTGTTGGCGAGGTCATTCCCGTAGCCCTTTCGTGCGCGACCGGTTAATTCCAGGTCTTCAATATCCGCACCCAGGGTATAATCAATACGACTTCGTATCGTATCCTTGCCTTCTCCCGCACGTTCGCGTACTAAATCATCCGTGTCGTCCACCACGTAAGTGTCATTGCCCGCTCCGCCAGAAAGCGTATCAGCTCCCGCACCACCGTCCAGCAAGTCGTTCCCGGCCCCCCCTAATAAAGTATCGTTGTCTTGTTGGCCGTACAGTTGATCGTCACCTACATCGCCAACAAGTTTGTCAGCACCGGCCCCGCCTCGCAGTAAATCACTGCCCGCATAACCATACAACGCATCGTTGCCACCGCTGCCATCCAGCGTGTCTGCGCCGGACTCGCCTTTGAGGATATCATCGCTGTCACCTCCACGAAGAACTCCGTCTCCCGAGGCACCGGCTGTACAGGCGGTAACGAGTGACGCTGATGAACGGGTGCAATACGTATAACTGCTTAAACCCGGATCAAAAACGAACCAGTTCTGTGGCGCCAACAATTCGGCCGCGGTCATTTCTGTCCCGTCATCGAATGCGAAAGTTTCGACCTGAGAACCTAGATACCAGTCTTCTATCAGCGTCCACTGGCGCGTGGACTGTCCCTGGAGGATCACGTTCATATCAAGATATAAGTGATCACCGGTTTTAAGTGGCCGTAAACTGCTGGGTGCAATTCCTACACCGAATTCGATCCGGTCATTTCCGGAAGAATCCCGAACAATGTCACCACCCTGGTTGAACCCAACGACATAAGTGTCGTCACCCGAGCCACCATCAAGCACATCGTCACCAGCGCCCCCGTCTACCCGGTCATTCCCCAAACCACCAAAAACGGTATCGTCGCCATCCTCTCCCAGCAACACATTATCGCTATCGTTACCGGTCAGTATGTTATCGAGACTATTTCCATTCCCAAGGAGCGCGCCACCTGTCAGTACAAGGTTCTCAACGTTATTTCCAAGGATGTAATCTATGCCGGATTGAATGGAATCCGTACCTTCACCGGCCAATTCAATTACGATATCTCCAGCGTCATCGACAACGTACGTATCGTTACCGAGACCACCATCCATTGCATCTGCACCAATACCACCATCCAGAAGATCATTTCCTTCGCGACCATTTAATACGTCACTGCCGGACTGGCCAAAAAGTTGATCGTCACCGCCGTTTCCGGTTAACGAATCATCACCAGCCCCAGCGTTTATGACGTCATCCCCGTACGCTCCGCGAAGCGTATCGTTACCACTTCCACCTGATATTGGCCCCAATGCCGTCACATCGCCTTGAGTCGCATAACGAATAGCCGCCTCCCCGCCGGCGAACGACACTTTATCGGTAATATCAAACGATATCGCGATTGGTGACGCGAATAGTGGTATCGGCGTAAATTCATCCGCGGCCGTAAGTTCATCAAAACGCGCATCCACCAAACCTGCCAAATCGAATATACGGTCGTCATCGCTTCCCAGAAACTGGATTCGTTCGATACGATAGTCATCAGTTGTGAGCAAACCCTCATTCTGGTAGACATCGCGCCAACCGGTCCAAACCGTTTCAGTGAACCCACGAACCTGCAGCATCAACTCACTATAGGTTTCGCCACCGCCGTTATCTTCAAACAGAAGATATGCGTTGACATCATTCGGACTAATCCCACCGCCGAACGACAGAGTGTCAATCTGCCCAACACCACCGGTGCCATCAAAGTCAAAAATATAATCAGGATCAACGACATCACTATCACCCGGGTTAACCAGGTAGACATCATTACCGGTAGAACCATCCAGAGAATCGGGGCCTTTTCCACCGACAAGCAGATCATCACCTTTGAAACCCGACAAAATGTCAGCGCCTTCCCGACCAATCAATATATCATCTGAACTTGTTCCGTATACTGAATCGTCGCCAACCGTACTCACAGGAGCAGGAAGAAAGCTCTCTATGGTTGCCGTGTCCCAGATCGCACCGTCAGAGAACTCAAAACTTTCAACCTGATAATCGCTGTCGGTAAACCAGTCCTGAATTGTGAGCACATCACCCGTATCGAGGATAGTAACAAGCAAATCCTGGGACTGGGGGGTTAATGCAAGATCGGCAGGAAGGATCCCGGAACCAAACAGCACACGGTCTAACCCGCTCGATGCAGCTGCATCAAAATCCTGCACCGTTACATTTCCATCTCCACGATCAAAACTGTAGGTATCACTACCTGCATCTCCGCTTAGCGTATCGATACCTGCACCACCAGACAAGGTATCGTCCCCATCACCGCCAGAGATAAAGTCGTTACCACCGAGCCCATCGATTACATCGTCGCCAAATCCACCATACAATCGGTCATTGCTAACTGTTGCAGCCGGTACCGTGATCGCGCCTTCTAACGTAGCTCTATCCCAAACCGCTCCATCATCGAAAC
>CAYSRA010000109.1:0-4361 GCA_964433205.1 uncultured Thiohalobacter sp.
GGAAAAAGGGGACGGAGGGATTAAATTTTAATCCCTCCGTCCCCTTTTTCCAAAAATGTGCCGGCACAGGGCCGGCAGGGGAGGAGTCGTAGCCGGGTCGTCCGGGGCTCTAGACGTTGAGGTAGACCCAGCCTTCGCTGAGGCGGTTGAGGATATGTTCCAGCGCTGACGGCGTCACATCCACATCGGGCAGCAGTGTGACCTGGCTGTTCGTGCCCTCGATCTCGCGGATGTGGTCGATGGCGTCCTGGCAGGCCAGGAACGTCAGGTTGATATAGCGCTGCTGCAGTTCGTGCACGCGCTGGGCGTAGGGTGAATAACCGGCACGCAACAGGCGGATGGCGCTGGCATTGGCAACCACCTCGATCTCGGCGCCATCGTCCCCGTAGGCTTCCAGCAGTTGTTCCGCTGTGGTCAGCGCCTTCTCGAACTTGCTCGGGCTCGAGGTGTTCAGGTGCACGATGATGCGTTTGGCGCCCTGCTGTGCGGTGATCTTGCTGATGTCGGTGTTCTGGAAGGCATTATGGTCGTCCCAGTACATGGCGTGCAGCGTCGGGATGGCCGGGGCTTTTTCTTCCGGCTGGTGGACCGCCCAGCCGAGCATGCCGCCCAGTCCCAGCAGCACCGAGGCGGCCAGCCCCTGGGTCCAGCGGCTCATGCCCTGGGGCGAAGGTTTGCGGTATTGCTCGATGTTTGGTGGCTTGTCGTAGGCGTGGCGCAGCAGTTCGCCGAGCCGGCGCAGTTCGCAAGCCTGCTGGCTGAGTTCGCGGTCGTTGCCGAGTGCTTCGAAGACTTCACTCTTGCCAGCAGCATCCAGCTCGCCGTCAATAAACGCATTGAGTGTTTCGTCGGAAATGTCGTTTCTGTTCATATTACAGTTCCAATGTGATGAACATTGTCATGGGCTGGCTGTGCTTCGTATTCCAGCAATCTTGCCTTGAGCGCTTTACGGGCGCGTGACAGTCGGCTCATGACGGTGCCGATGGGTACATCGAGGATTTCAGCGACCTCGATATACGAGCAACCTTCGAGATCCACCAGTGATATCACCTGGCGCTGACCCATCGGCAGTTGTTCGATGGCGCGGCGTACCCGCTCAACCACCTGTTGCCGGTCGTGGCACAGATCGGGTGTGTCCTTCTCGATCAGTACCACGTCGTCGATATCCACAGTATCGCGGCTGCGGCGGAAATGATCCCGCCAGCAGTTGCTGAGGATCCGGTACAACCAGGCCCTGAGCGTCTTCGGATCTCGCAGCTGGCCACTGCTTTTCAGTGCCTTGGCGAGGGTTTCCTGTACCAGGTCGTCGGACAGCGCCGGGTTGTGGCACCAGGAGTAGGCGATGCGGTACAGGTTCTCCCGGTATTCCGTCAGTTCCCGCCGGAATTTACGGTTTTTGCTCAGGTTGGTTATCACGTGATCACCGTGGGTTGCTCGGTATTAAGGTAGACGCCTTATTGCGCCGATTATTCCGGTCCAGTATACGCGCTGTGGCTGCGCTTGAGGGAGGTTCGCGTTACCCTAGCATTCGTGGCCCGAAAAACAAAAAAACCTGTACAGACAGCCCCCTGGGCGGATTTGCCGGATATCCTGCGCGGACCGGCACGGCAGCGCTGGGAGGCGTACGAGGCAGCGGCGACGTCTGCGGGTGCGCGCCGCACGCGTGACCCGGCGCTGCAGCGGGTTATAGGCCGCCTGTTCGCCATCAGCGGGTTTGTGGCCGAGCTGTGTGCGCGCAGACCTCGTCTGGTTGAAAATCTGCTCGACAGTGGCGACCTGCTGGCCGCTTCCTGGCCCGGCGTGCTGGCGGAGCGGGTGCGCGGGCCGGTGTCGGCCTGCGCCGACGAAGCCGCACTGAAGCAGACGCTGCGGCGTGTTCGCCAGCGCGAAATGCTGCGTATCGCCTGGCGCGACCTGAGCGGCTGGGCGTCGCTCGAGGAAACGTTGCAGGATCTGTCCGATCTGGCCGACGCCTGTATCGAGGGAGCGCTGGAGCGGCTGAATGCCTGGCAGGCCGCGGATACACCGCCTCCGTTGCGCCGGAATGGCCGTCAGCCGGCACCGCTGGTGGTGCTGGCGATGGGCAAACTGGGTGCCCGTGAACTGAATTTCTCCTCCGATATCGATCTGATTTTTGCCTACCCGGAGGCGCGTCCGGCACGCCGGCGCGGGGCGCTCAGCCCCGAGCAGTATTTCACCCGGCTCGGGCAGTCGCTGATCCAGGCGCTGTCCGAACGCGACGCCGACGGTTTCGTGTTCCGTGTGGATATGCGCCTGCGCCCCTACGGCAGCGCCGGCGCGCTGGTGTGCAGCTACGACGCGCTGGAAGAGTATTACCAGTCGCAGGGCCGCGAGTGGGAGCGCTACGCCATGATCAAGGCGCGCCCGGTGACCGGTGACGAGGACAGCCGGCGGGAACTGATGGAACTGTTGCGCCCGTTCGTATTCCGCCGCTACCTGGACTTCCAGGCGTTTGACGCGTTGCGTGACCTCAAGCGCCAGATTCGCCGCGAGGTCGAGCGCCGTGACCAGAAGGACAACATCAAGCTCGGGCCGGGGGGTATCCGCGAGATCGAGTTCATTGTCCAGGCGTTCCAGCTGGTGCGCGGCGGGCGTGAACCGCGTCTGCGCCAGCGCCGGGTGCTGGACGTGCTGCCGGCGCTGGTGGAGCTGAAGCTGTTGCCGTCGCATGCCGCCGCGCAACTGGAATCGGCGTACCGTTTCCTGCGCCGTGCCGAAAACCATTTGCAGGCACTGCACGATCAGCAGGTTCACCGTCTGCCCGAGTCCGACAGTGAACGCGCGCAGCTGGCGTTGTCGATGGATTTTGCGGACTGGAAGCATTTTTCCGCGGCCCTTAACGGCCACCGCCGCCACGTCGAAGCGCACTTCGAACAGGTGTTCGAGTCGCCGCCGCACGAGGCGCCGGACGAGGACGACCCGTTGCGCAACCTGTGGCTGGAGCGCTGCAGCGACGAGGAAGCGCTGCGCCTGCTGAAGGATATCGGCTATGACGACCCCGCCGAGGCGCTGTGCCGTATCGAACAGCTGCGCCGCGGTACGGCGCCGCGCTACCTCGGCGAGCAGGGCCGGGTACGTTTCGATGCGCTGGTGCCGATGATCATCGCCGCCGTCGCCCGCCAGCCGCAACCCGCCGAGGTGCTGGGGCGGCTGGTGACGGTGCTGGAACATATTGCCGGCCGGACCACCTACCTGGCGTTGTTGCAGGAGCACCCGCTGGTGTTGTCGCAACTGGTGAGTCTGTGCGCCGCCAGTGCCTGGATTGCCGACCAGATCGCGCGCTTCCCGATGTTACTGGACCAGTTGCTCGATCCGCGCAGCCTGTACGCGCCGTTGTCGCGCGCGGAACTGGAAGCCGAACTGGAGCACCGGCTCAGTGATGTTCGTGATACTGACCTGGAAGTGCAGATGGACCGGCTGCGCCAGTTCCGTCACGCCATGGTGCTACGCGTGGCCGCCGCTGACATCGCCGGCGCCGTGCCGGTGATGGTGGTGAGCGACGAACTGACCGCCATTGCCGAGGTGGTGCTGGAGAAGGTGCTGTCGATCGCCTGGGCGGACATGGTGCGCCGCCACGGCGAACCGCGCTGCAGGGTTGCTGGCAAGGTGCGGACGGTTGCGTTCGCGGTGATCGGCTATGGCAAACTGGGCGGTATCGAGATGGGTTACGGTTCCGACCTCGACCTGGTGTTCCTGCACGACAGCGCGGGCACCGCGCAGCGCACCCGGGGACGCAAGGCGGTCGACAACACGGTGTTTTTTACCCGGCTGGGACAGCGCATTATCCACATGCTGGAGGCTTTTACCGCGGCCGGCAAGTTGTACGAGGTGGACATGCGTCTGCGCCCGTCGGGGAATTCAGGGCTGCTGGTCAGCGGTATCGACGCCTTTGCCGACTACCAGCTCAACGAGGCCTGGACCTGGGAGCACCAGGCGCTGGTGCGGGCGCGGCTGGTGGCGGGCGACCGCTCACTGGAGGAGCCGTTCCGCAAGGTGCGCGCAGAGGTGCTGGCGGCCTGCGCCGATCAGCCCGACCTGCGCGAGCAGGTACGCGATATGCGCGAGCGCATGCGCCGTGAACTGGGCTCGCGCGGCCCCGGATTTCACCTCAAACAGGACCCGGGAGGTATCGTTGATATCGAATTTATGGTGCAATACCTCGTCCTGCGCTGGAGCAAGGCCCACCCGGCACTGCCGGGCCACACGGACACCATCAGTCTGCTGAAGGTTCTGGCGAGGGAGGGCCTGCTCAAGTCTGCGTACGCCCAGATCCTGATCGAGGCTTACCAGCAATACCGTGGCGTCCTCCACCGGTTGACGCTTGCCGAAGCGCGGCCGGT
>CAYSRA010000109.1:4461-8574 GCA_964433205.1 uncultured Thiohalobacter sp.
TCAAGGAGAAGTTCGATGTCGATGGCCGATCGTGACGGCGTCATCTGGTTTGACGGCGAAATGCGCCCCTGGCGCGATGCGACCACCCACGTGCTTACCCACACCCTGCACTACGGTATGGGTGTATTCGAGGGCGTGCGCGCCTACGACGCCGAACAGGGCACGGCGATCTTCCGCCTCAGGGAGCACACCGACCGGTTGTTCCGTTCGGCGCATATTCTTCAAATGCCCATGCCCTTCGACAAGGACACCCTCAACCAGGCCCAGCTCGACGTGGTGCGCGAGAACGGCCTCAGTTCCGCTTACCTGCGCCCGATGTGTTTCTACGGCGCCGAGGGTATGGGTCTGCGCGCCGACAACCTGAAGGTGCACGTCATCGTAGCGGCCTGGGAGTGGGGCGCCTATCTGGGCAAGGAAAACCTGGAGAAGGGGATCCGTATCCGCACCTCTTCGTACACGCGCCACCACGTCAACATCACCATGTGCAAGGCCAAGGCCAACGGCAACTACATGAACTCCATGCTGGCCCTGCAGGAGGCGCTGACCTGCGGGTACGACGAGGCGATGCTGCTGGACAATGAGGGTTACGTGGCGGAAGGCAGCGGCGAGAATATCTTTATCGTGCGTAATGGCGTGCTGTACACACCGGACCTGACGTCAGCGCTGGAAGGCATCACCCGTGACACCATTATGACTTTTGCGCAGGAACAGGGTCTGGAAGTCCGCGAGAAGCGTATTACCCGTGACGAGGTCTACGTGGCCGACGAGGCCTTCTTCACCGGCACTGCCGCCGAGGTCACGCCGATTCGCGAAGTGGACAACCGCACCATCGGCGACGGCGGTCGCGGCCCCGTCACCGAAATGCTGCAGACCATGTACTTCGACCAGGTGCACGGTCGCCGAGAGGACTATCCCGAGTGGTTATCGCTGGTCGGAGAGGACGGAGGATAACAACATGCCCAGCCCCAATACCGCAGTCGATGCTGTCAGCGGCAAGCGTTACATCGAGCCCAATGCAAAAAACTGCTACGAGGTCACCCGCGACGATCTGCCGCTGTCCTGCCCGATGCCGGGCATGAGCCTGTGGAATTCGCATCCGCGTGTCTACCTGCCCATCGAGGACACCGGCAAGGTGAAGTGTCCCTACTGCGGAGCCGACTATATCCTCAAGGACTGACCGGCCGGTTGGCGGCCGACAGCTTCCCGTGCAGCGGCGCGCTGGCGACCCGCACGTGCTGTGGCGATTCAGCGACGGCACGCCGGGGCACGATGCGCAGACGCTGGGGCTGGCGCGGGCGCTGCAGGCGCGTTGTCATGTCGAAATTCACGAACTGGCCGTCGGAGATCGTCTCGCGGCCTTCGGTGCCTGGCTGGCGGGGCGTTATGCGCCGGGGCGCAGTTTGCCCGGGCCGGATCTGCTGATCGGCGCTGGTCATGCGACGCACTGGCACTTGCTGGCGGCGCGGCGCGCTGTCGGGGGGCGCGCGGTTGTGCTGATGCAACCGAGTCTGCCCAACCGGCTGTTCGATCTGTGTCTGGTCCCCGAACACGATAACCCCCGTTCCGCTGCCAACGTGCTGGTCACGCACGGGGTGCTGAACACGCTGGAGCATACGCGGCACCGCGCTGTGGATAGGGGGCTGATTCTGCTTGGCGGGCCGTCGCCGCACTATCGCTGGAGCGATGCCGGTGTGCTGGCGCAGGTCGATGCGCTGCTGGCGGCGCGGCCGGCGTTGCGCTGGCAGGTGCTGGTGTCGCGGCGCACGCCGGCCTCGATCAGCGAGGCGCTACGCAACCGGCGCGGTCTCGAATGGCTTGCGCCGGAGACGTCACTGGCCGACGTGCTGTCGCTGGCGACGCAGGTATACGTCAGTGAGGACAGTGTGTCGATGGTCTACGAAGCGCTGACCAGCGGCGCGCCGACCGGCCTGCTGGCGGTGCCGCGGCGTTCCGCCGGCCGTGTCGGTGCCGGCATCGATGCGCTGGTGGCGCGCGGCTGGGTCGCGGCACCTGGCGCCCGGGAGAAACCACCGTCACCGCCCGTACTCGATGAGGCGGGCCGGTGTGCTGACTGGATTGTGGAACAATGGCTGAACGTAAACTGACTATCCTGCAATTGCTGCCCGCACTGGAATCCGGCGGTGTCGAACGCGGCACGCTGGAGATCGCCCGCGGCCTGGTGCAGGCCGGTCACCGCTCGCTGGTGGTGTCTGCCGGTGGGCAGCTGGTCAGCCGCCTCACCGGGCAGGGCAGTGAACATATCAGTCTGCTGGTGGGGCGCAAGTCGCTGTGGACGCTGCGGCTGGTGCCGCGCCTGCGGCGGCTGATGCAGCGCGAGCAGATCGACGTGGTGCACGCCCGTTCACGGTTGCCGGCGTGGCTCGCCTGGCTGGCGTGGCGCGGTCTGCCGGAAGGACAGCGGCCTGCGTTTGTCACGACGGTGCACGGCCTGTATTCGGTCGGACGTTACAGTCGCATCATGACGCGCGGCGAACGCGTGATCGCGGTGTCCGGCACGGCACGGCAGTACATACTCGACAACTACCCGCAAACGGATGCCGGCAAAATCCGCGTCATTGCGCGCGGTATCGATCCCGATGTGTATCCGTTCGGTTTCCGCCCCGGCGATTCGTGGGTCAGTCGCTGGTACCAGGATTTCCCCTTCCTGCTGGAACGCCAGGTGCTGACGCTGCCGGGGCGCATCACACGCCTCAAGGGGCACATGGATTTCCTGCACCTGCTGGCAGGGCTGAACGAAGCCGGTCTGCCGGTCTACGGGCTGATCGTCGGCGCCGAGGATCCGCGCCACCGCGCCTACGCGGACGAATTGCAGCGCACCGTGAAAAAACTGGGCCTGGACGGGCTGGTGACCTTTACCGGTCACCGCATGGATCTGCGCGATGTGCTGTCCATGTCCAACCTGGTATTTTCCCTGTCGCGCAAGCCGGAGTCGTTCGGCCGCACCGTGTGTGAGGCGCTCAGCCTCGGCGTGCCGGTGGTGGGTTACGACCAGGGCGGCGTCGGCGAAACGCTGGCGCGTGTCTACCCGGGTGGGCGGGTGCCGGCCGGTGATGTCTCGGCGTTGGTCGACACGACGCGGCAGTTGCTCGAACAACCGGTGCCGGTCGAGCCGGCAACCTTCGCCAGCGTGCAGGACATGGTGGATGCCACGTTCGCGGTCTATCACGAGGTCGTGCCTTCGTGACGGTGCTGTGGTGGCTGCTGCCGGGGCTCGCCGCCGGCTGGTTTTCCTGGCGCTACGCCTGGTGGCGTCCGAGCGTCGACCTGCGCTCTCCGCGCATTCTCATGTACCACATGATTGCCGAACCGCTGGCCGGTGCGCGTTTCAACGGCCTGCGCGTGTCGCCGTCGAGGTTCGAACAGCAACTGCGCTGGCTGCGTGATAACGACTGGCAGAGTTTTACCGTGAGCGAACTGATCGACCGCGCGCACACGCTGCCGGAAAAATCGTTTGCCATCACCTTCGATGACGGCTATGCCGACAATGCCACGCAGGCGCTGCCGTTGCTAAAGCGGTACGGCTGCAAGGCCACCCTCTACCTGGTGGTGGACCGGCACGACCGCGACTGGTCGCGCGCGCGCAAGGCGCACCACGACGATGACGAGCTCAAGGGTGTTGAAAAGTTGAGTGACGCACAGGTGGAAGCCCTGCTCGCTTCCGGCTGTTTCGAACTGGGCGCGCATACCCTGACCCACCCCAACTTCCTTGATCTGGACGATGAGGTGCTGAGGCGTGAACTGGTCGAATCGAAGCAACGGCTGGAACAGCGCTTCGGTGTGGCAGTGCGCAGTTTTGCCTACCCGTTCGGGCTCTACCGGCCGGCACAGGTCGCGCGGGTGCGTGAAGCGGGTTACGACAGCGCCGTGACGGTGCGCGAAGGTATCGACGACCCGCTGCACTGGAATCCGTTCGAACTGTCGCGCGTGAAAGTCAGCGGTCGTGACGGCATGCTGGCATTTCGCCAGCGCATGCGCACGGGCAGGCGCGGTGTCTGAGCGCAAACAGGTCTGGGTGCTGTCCGATGGGCAGCCGGGACACGACAGCCGCTCGCAGGGTATCGTGCGCGCGCTGCGCGAGGTGATGCCGATCGA
>CAYSRA010000110.1:0-8569 GCA_964433205.1 uncultured Thiohalobacter sp.
CCGCGAAGGTTGAGGCGTTGATGGTGTGCTCGGCGTGCAGGATCAGGCAGGCGTCCATGATGCGCGCCAGTAAAGGGTCGGGATCCTCGCCATTGAACATGTACAACAGGTTTTCCGCGTAGTTGAGATCCTTGCGCGGCGGAATCGGATCGTAGCCGTTACGCACGTGCTGCCACATGGCGACGATAGTCGCCATGCGGGCGATAATCTTGACCGACATGTTGTGTACGTAGTTGAGGTCTTCGCACTGCAGACTGCCGGTCAGACACTCGTCGCCGGGGTAGAACATGCCCAGACTGGCGATCGCGGTCTGCAGCATCTCCATGGGGTGACCGGTGGCCGGCAGGTACTTCATGATCTCGCGAATGTTGTACTTGACCACCCGGCTGCCGCGCAGGTGTGTCTCGAATGCCGCCAGTTCGTCCGCGGTCGGCAGGCGCCCGTCCAGTAGCAACAGCACCGTTTCCTCGAACGTGCTGTTCAGCGCCAGTTCCTCGATGGGGTAGCCGCGGTAGGTGAGGATGCCAAGGTTGCCATCCAGATCCGAAATATTCGACTGCGTTGCCGGCACACCTTCGAGGCCGGGCAGGTATTCGCTCATTCCTGTCTCCTGATCACAAGGCGCGGCGGGGCGCACCGGAGTATGAGGGTGGGTATTCTACAGGGCTTGACGACGAACGCATCAGGAAAGCCCGCCGCAACACCAAAAAAGGCGCAAAAACTGCGCCTTTTCAATGAGCTATCTGGCTCTATCAGACCGCGAAGGAAGATCCACAGCCGCAGGTCGTGGTCGCATTGGGGTTGCGAATCACGAAACGGGCACCTTCCAGGTCTTCCTTGTAATCGACTTCCGCGCCGACCAGGTACTGGAAGCTCATGGGATCGACCACCAGCTTGACGCCGCCCTTTTCGATTTCGGTATCGCCGTCGTTAACGGTTTCCTCGAAGGTGAAACCGTACTGGAAGCCCGAGCAGCCACCGCCGGTGACAAACACACGCAGCATCAGGTTGTCGTTGCCTTCTTCCTCGATGAGGCTCTTGACCTTGGCGGCCGCATCATCGGTGAAAACCAGCAGTTCTTCCGAGGTATCCACATCCTGGGCAGTGTTTTCGCTCATCGACCCAACTCCACAAAAAATGTTAAATTCCGATGCCGGTAGTATGCATTTACCCAGTAATTCAGTCAAGTATTAACCAGATCCCCGGTTAATCGCTGATGATGCTCCTTCGCCAGCAGCAGGTAAACGGCCGGCACCACGAACAGGGTAAACAGGGTACCGATTCCCAGACCGCTGGCAATGGTCAGGCCAATCTGAAAACGGCTGACCGCGCCCGGACCACTGGCGAGCAACAACGGGACCATGGCGACAATCATCGATACCGTCGTCATCAGAATGGGGCGCAGACGGATGGCAGCGGCACGTTCCACCGCCTGCCGCCTGTCCAGGCCCTCTCTGATCTGCAACTGGTTGGCAAACTCAACGATCAGGATGCCGTTCTTGGCAATCAAACCGATCAAGGTGATCAAGCCCACCTGGGTATAGATATTCACCGTTGCAAATCCCAGCGTGATAAACGCCAGCGCACCGGCAATCGACATGGGCACCGACACCAGAATAATCAGCGGATCGCGCCAGCTTTCGAACTGGGCGGCGAGCACCAGGTAGATCACCAGCATGGACAGGAAGAATGTCAGCACCAGGGCACTGCCCTGTTCGACAAACTGCCGCGACTGCCCGGTGTAATCCCGGCCGAAACCGCGCGGGAAAAGTTCCCGTGCCGTCTCGTCCAGGTAGCCGAGTGCATCACCCAACGTTACGCGTGGCGCCATGACTCCCATAAGGGTAAGCGAATTGAGTTGCTGAAACTGGGTGCGTTGACTGGGTTCGACACTTTGTCGCAACTGAACGAACGCATCCAGCGGAACCAGCGGCGCCGCGCCGAGGTCACGCGAGGCACTGGTTTGCGTCAGGCTGGCCGCCAGGTTGACCAGCTCCCCGGAACCGGGCCGGATGTAATAATCCTTCAGCATGTCCGGCTGCAACCGGAACTCACGCGCCACCTGCGGAATGACCTTGTAACTGCGCCCTTCAAGACTGAATCGGTTGATGTCGTTGCCACCCAGCAGGGTCGCCAGGTTACGCCCGATGTCGGCCATACTGATACCCAGGTCGCCGGCTCGATCCCGGTCGATGACCAGCGTCGTGCGCGGCCGCGTGTACTGCACATCTTTCATCAGGAACATAAAGCGGCCACTGCCCATGGCGCGACCGATCATCTGGTCAGCCAGCGCGTTCAGCTCCCGGTAACCGGCGTCGCTGGTGATGACAAACTGCACCGGCAGACCGCCACCGGATCCCGGCAGACTGGGCCGCGGGAACACGGCGGTCTGAAAACCGGCAATACGCGCCAGCTTTTGTTGTATTTCCGGTTGTACCTGCATCTGCGAGCGCGGCCGTTGCGACGGCTGCTGCATTTTAAAACCGCCGAAGGTGGTGGTTGGATCACCGCGGCCCAGCAGGAAAAAACTTTCGTAGTACTCGGGCACGCTTTCGAACGCACTGACAATCTGCCGGGTATAGGCCTCGTTGTATTCCAGTGTGGCCGTCTGCGGAGCGGTGGCCTGGAAAAACAGGATACTCTGGTCTTCCACCGGTGCCAGCTCGTGCTTGCTGGTGACAAACATAAAAACAATCGAAACCAGCACCACCGTCGCAAACAACAGGGTCGCGGGCAGGGCTTCCAGGGTGCTGTGCAAGCGTCGCTGGTAAGCCGCCGCCAGGCGTTCAAACGCGTGTTCGACCCATTGCTCAAAGCGCCCCTGCTGACCGTGTGCCTTGAGTGCTTTGGCGGACAGCATGGGCGACAGCGTCAACGCCACAACGCCCGAAATCAGCACCGCACCGGCCAGCGCAAAGGCGAACTCGGTAAACAGGGTGCCCACCAGCCCGCCCATGAAACCGATCGGGGCATACACCGCCACCAGCGTAGTGGTCATGGCGATGACCGGCAGCGCCAGTTCACGCGCACCGGCCAGTGCCGCATCAACGCGCGACTTGCCCATCTCGATATGCCGGTGCACATTTTCAACCACGATAATGGCATCGTCCACCACCAGCCCGATGGCCAGCACCATGGCCAGCAGGGTCAGCAGGTTGATGGAAAAACCCATCAGCAGCATCAGGAACGCGCCACCCACCAGCGACAATGGCACGGCAACCGCCGGCACGATGGCCGCGCGCATCGAACCCAGTGACAAATAGACGACCACCAGCACGATGCCAACCGCTTCGATCAGCGTTTTGAAAACTTCGTTGATGGAATCCTCGATAAAGGCGCTGGCGTCGTAGGGAATACGCACCAGCAGACCTTCCGGCAACTGTTTGCGGATTTCCGGTATCAGTTCACGCACCCGTTTGGCAACATCCAGCGGGTTGGCGCCGGGCGCCTGCTTGACGCCGACAAAAATCGCCGGCTTGCCCTTGTACCAGCTGGTGGAGTCGTAATCCTCGGCACCGAGTTCGGGCGTGGCAATATCGTCGAGCCGCACCAGTATGCCGTCCGCGGAACGCACCACCAGCTTGCGGAAATCCTCGACACTGGCGAGGTCCGTCGTCGCGGTCAGATCTATCGCGGTATAGCGGCCCTTGGACTGACCGACGCCTGCCAGGTAGTTATTGGCGCGCAACACATCGCGCACATCGTTGGCCGTCACGTTCAGTGCCGCCATACGCTTCGGGTCCAGCCAGATACGCATGGCAAAGGTCTTGTTGCCAATCAGTTCCGCCTTGGCCACGCCGGGAACCGCCTGTAACTGCGGCTGTGTAACGCGCAGCAGGTAATCGGTGATCTGCGATGGCCGCATGCTGTCACTGTAGAACGCCAGGTACATCAGCGCCGTGGTCTCCCCGGTGGTGGAATCGATAACCGGGTCATCCGCCTCATCCGGCAGGACATTGCGCTGGCTGGCGACCTTGGCCTGAATCTCTGCCACGGCGGAGTTGGGGTCGTGGTTGAGCTCCATATGGGCTTCAATGGTCGACCGGCCCTGGGTGGAACGCGCAAACAGGTAGTCGATACCATCGGCCTCGGCAATCGCCTGTTGCAGGGGCGTGGTGATGAAACCCTTGACCAGCTCGCTGCTGGCACCCGGATAAGCGGTGGTCACGCTGACAACAGTATTTCGGGTTTCCGGATACTGGCGCACTTCCAGTGAAAAAATAGATCGTAACCCCACCAGCAGGATCAACAGGCTGATAACGCTGGCGAGTACCGGTCGTTTGATAAACAGGTCGGTAAACTTCATCCCCCGTTTACCTGGCGGTCAAGCTGAACACTGTTATCGATGGTCACCGGCTGTCCATTGCGCAGTTTATTCTGTCCGGCGGCCACCACCTGGTCACCGGCCTGCAGGCCCTCGATGATTTCCACCCGCCCGGCACGGACTTCACCGGTTTTAACCGGTCGGTTCTGCACCACCAGCCCCCCATCCTGTTGCTGCACGACGAACACTGACTCGCCATAGGGGTTATAGGTCACAGCGGTACGCGGCAGGGTAAGAATATTGTCACGCAATGGCAGAACGGTGCTGACTTCAGCAAACATACCGGGACGCAACAGATGGTCGGGATTATCCAGCGTCGCACGCAGTCTCAGTGTCCGGGTTCCCGGATCGATGCCCGGGTTAATGGCGCTGATCACCCCCTTGAATCGACGATCCGGCCAGGCCTGAACCTCGACTTCCACCCGCTGCCCGACACGCACGCTCGACAGGTGCCGCTCCGGCAGATTGTAGTCGACGTAAACGGGATCCAGTGCCTGCAAGGACACAATGGCATCACCCGGTGACAGGTATTGCCCGGGATTGATATCGGCAATGCCCAGTTGCCCGCTGAACGGTGCGCGAATGGTTTTCTTGTCAAGCAGGGCGCGCTTTGCGGCCACGGCGGCCTCGGCACTGTCAAGATTGGCTCGCGACGCGTCGTAGTCAGAACGGGATATCGATTTATCCCTGAGCAGCTTCCGGGCACGCTCGAACTGTAGACTGGCCAGTGTGCGCTGGGCGACAAGTCCGTCCAGATCGGCCTTGTCAACACTGTCGTCCAGGCGCAGCAGGACGTCGCCGGTCTCGACCATTTGACCGGATCTGGCATGGATCTCCCGCACCTGCCCGGCCACTTCGGTGGTGACAAAAATGCCCTGTGTCGCTGCCACGCTACCGACGGCCTTGAGATAAGGCTGCCAGCTTTCCACCTTGACCACGGCCGATGCAATCACCGCCGGCGGGGGTGGCCGGGACATCATGGCCGCCATTTGTGCGCCACTGTAATACTTCCAGCCGAAAATTCCGCCGAAAATCACGAGTAAAATCAGAATCACCAGGATCAGGCGTTTGGTCACAGCTTGGCTTCCAAGGATTGCGCTACGGCATAGACCGCAAACTGTAGCAAAGATTCGTTATGCGCTGTCTGCCGTTATCACGACTGGCCTGGTGGTGTTATGGATTATGTATAACCTGCCCGACCCTGTCGGGAAGAGTAAATAAACCTTTTTCCCGGGTTACGTTGAAGCATTACTTCACCGTCGTCATGCCCGGATCTTCCAGTGCAGACACCTCGACTTCCGACGGCTCGTGCCGCCGTGGCTCATTGCGGTGCACCAGCTTTCCGTTTACCTCCGCCCCCATCGACATCTCGATCAGGCTGTAATACAGGTTGCCGGTCACCCGTGCGTGACTGGCCAGCTCGACACGCTCACTGACGTGCACATCGCCAACCACCGAACCATTCAGCACCAGGTTGGGTACCTGCACGTCGCCCTCGATACTGCCCTGCTCACTGACTGTCAGCACGGCTTCGACACCCGGCTCGGCGCAAATATTTCCCTTTACCTTGCCATCGATATGCAGGCCGCCACTGAAGCGAATGTCGCCCGTCAGCTGCGTGTGTTGCCCGATAATCGTGTCGATACTCGAACAACCGGCTTTTTTTCCCCATCCAAACATTACTGCCTCCCTAACATTGCGGCGGACCCGTCCGTCAGGCTGCCGGCCAGTCCAGCGTCGTCTCGATCCCGGGCGGCTGACCCTTGCCGCGCGGGATCAGCCGGATTGTAACGCGTTGCGGCTCGAACCCGGCCGGCAACACCAGCACTCCGGAAAAATGCTGAAAATATCGGAACCTGTATTTCAGCACGGCGGCATCCCCGACCACCAGCGCCGACAGTGGCAGCGTGACCGGCTTGCCATCCTGCATACCCGTCACTTCCAGCTTGATGTCGCCGCGCGCATAGCGGTCGTTCCGCTTCACCTGGGTCAGGGTCAAACTATAGTTGAAGTGTCCCGCCTCGTGTCCCGGTTGCAACTCAAAGCGCTGAATGCGCAAGCCGGCTTTCGCCGTACCCGGTGACACGATACCACGGTAAAACTCCAGTTCCTTGCGCAGTTCCAGCAATTCGTTCTGCAGGGCGGCCCAGGAATCCCGCACCTCCAGACTGGCGCGCCGGTCGATCTCACTGGAACGCTCGAGCACTGCCACGCGTTCCCGCAAATCGCGGTTTTCCTGTTTCAGTTCATCGAGCTGCGTATTCAGCTCATCGTTGCGCTGTTCCAGACGGACCAGTTCTGCGCCCGCAAACTGCTTGCCAAAATTGAATGCCACCGAAGCACCCAGCACGGCCAGCAGTGCCAGCGCAACGAGTACCAGCCACAGTGTTCGCGGCGAATACACCAGGATCTTGCGTTGGCCGCTGCTCATATCAGTCAGGATTACTCAGGCAACTATCATGCCGGCTCAGGGTAACAGCGCGATGCCGCGCAGACCGGCGGACTCATCCAGTCCGAACATGATGTTCATGTTCTGCAGTGCCTGTCCGGCCGCGCCCTTGACGAGGTTGTCGATAACGGACAGCACCACGACCGTATTTGACGCCGGCGCGCGGTGCACCGCCAGCCTGCAGTGGTTTGCGCCCTTCACGGTGCGGGTTTCCGGATGGGAGCCGGCCGGCAGCACGTCGACAAAAGGCTCATCGCAGTAGCGCGATTCGAACAGTGCCTGCAAATCCAGTTCCGGGTTGTCCAGTCGCAGGTACAGGGTGGCGTGGATACCGCGAATCATCGGCGTCAGGTGCGGCACAAATGTCAGTCCCACCTTGTGACCCGAAACCGTCTCCAGCCCCTGACGGATTTCCGGCAGGTGCCGGTGTCCCGGCACGCCATAGGCCTTGAAACTTTCCGAGGCTTCCGCCAGCAGTGTAGCCACGGCCGCCTTGCGACCGGCGCCGCTGACACCCGACTTGCAGTCGGCGACCAGCCCGGACAGGTCGGCGCCGTCGGCATCCAGCAGGGGCAAAAACCCGAGCTGCACCGCCGTCGGGTAGCAACCGGGATTGGCCACCAGCCGTGCGTCGGCGATGGCTGAACGGTTGACTTCCGGCAGACCGTACACGGCCTCCTCCAGCAGTTCCGGACAGGCGTGCTCCATGCCATACCAGTCCTGCCACAACTCCGGATCACGGAGGCGGAAGTCCGCAGCCAGATCGATCAGTTTCACACCGGCGTCCAGCAGCGCTGCCGCCATCTTCATCGCGATACCGTTAGGTGTGGCGAAAAACACCAGATCACAGGCCGCCAGCCGCTGCGGGTCGGGCTCGCTGAACGCCAGATCCACATGGCCACGCAGGTTGGGAAACAGGTCCGCCACCGGCGTGCCGGCCTCGCCGCGCGATGTGATCACCTCCAGTTGCACCTCGGGGTGCAGCGCCAGCAGCCTTAGCAGCTCAACCCCGGTATACCCGGTTCCACCTACCACTCCAACCTTGATCATTGTCCTGTCCCGCTGTACTTGAGTCATTTCAGGTGGCTTATTCTCCGGGCTACGCTACGACTTGTCCATGAAATACAATTGCATGTGCGGGCGCGAAAAAATACCATGTCGCCCGCACGACCCCCTTGTTCCCCAGGATGCCTACGGGCACGGCGCTTCATGCTGAATCACATTCGCAACTCCGGCAAACACCTGTTGTCACCCGACGCATGGAAAATCCGGCTGATTTTCTGGGCCGGCGCGGTACTGGTAGGGGTGGTGGCGTCTGCGTTTGCGATCAGCACTGAATACACCCACGACGGCTTCCACGCGCTGCTCGATTACGGTGACTGGGTTCCGTTCATCCTCTGCCCGCTGGGACTAATGCTGGTTTCGTGGCTGACGCGACACTTTTTCCCGGGCTCGCAGGGCAGCGGTATTCCGCAGTCCATTGCGGCGCTGCAACTGACCGAACACAAATCGCGAACGGTGCTACTGTCGTTTCGCATCGCCTTTGGCAAGATTCTGCTGACATTGCTCGGGCTGCTGAGCGGCGCATCGATCGGCCGCGAGGGCCCCACGGTACACATCGGCGCGGCCATCATGTTCTCACTGGGACGCTTCGCCAGGTTCCCGTACCACTACATGGATCGCGGCCTGATCCTGGCTGGCGGCGCCGCCGGTATCGCCGCGGCCTTCAACACGCCACTGGCCGGCATCCTGTTTGCGGTGGAGGTGATGGGACGCTCGTTCGAGGAACGCCCCAG
>CAYSRA010000111.1:0-8479 GCA_964433205.1 uncultured Thiohalobacter sp.
CCCTCACTGTGCCGGTGACCTGCTCGCCACGGCCGTCCTAGTAGGCCGCGACCACCGGTGCACCGTCGGCCGCGCGCACTTGCTGCACAAGGTCCTGCTTGGCGGTCTGGGCGCCGATACGGCCGAAGTCGACGGACTCGATCTCTTCCTCGATGTAGTCACCAACCTGGATGTCCGGATTCAGCTTGCGCGCTTCCTCGAGCAGGATCTGGCGACTGGGGTGGCGGAAACCGCCTTCCTCATCGTCCTCGCCCTCTTCCCCCTCCGGGTGCTCCTCGACCACTTCCCAGCGCCGGTAGGTTGTATATTCACCGGTCTCGCGGTCGATCTCGACGCGCGCCTCGATGTCTTCCTCATGGCACTTTTTGGTCGCCGACGCCAGCGCCGCCTCGATCGCGCCGAAGATCACATCCTTGCTGACACCCTTCTCATTCGAGACGGCGTCCACGACCAAAAGAATTTCTTTACTCATTACGCACCCTCCGCACGATGCGAATCAAAATCGGGAACCAGTCGCGCGCTGTCGATTTCGTCCAGCGCCACCACCAGTTCTTCGTCATTACTCATCTGCACCACGACCTGATCATCTCTCAGACCCATCAGGGTGCCCCTGAATTTGCGCCGGCCGTCGACGGCAGCGGCAAGCTGCACGTTGACCTGGTGTCCGGCAAAGCGCTCAAAATCGCGCGCCTGGTACAGCGGTCGATCCAGCCCGGGCGACGACACTTCCAGTGCGTACTGCCCGCGGATCGGATCCTCGACATCCAGGATACCGCTGACCTGGTGGCTGACCGCCGAGCAGTCGGCCACGGTGATGCCCTGTTCGCGGTCAATGTAAACGCGCAGCACACCGTGCCTGGCGCGGATAAACTCCACCCCGACCAGTTCAAAACCCAGTGCTTCTATCGCGGGCTCCAGAAGTGCACGCAGTTCCGCCGATTCACGCGGCATACATTTTCACCACAAACAAAAAATGGGCCAACGGCCCACTGCAAAACCCGGAAACTGCTAATTTACCGCGAGTCCCGGGAGACATCTCCGCTATTATATCAGAAGACCTTTATAAAATGTACCCCGATGAGCCCGCGACAACACTGTTCCTTCCGGCAGCTTCACTGTCCGACGGAATACTGTCATCCAGAGAAACTATCGCTCTGCCATGCGCTTATATTACAATATGTTACACATTATTTCTAGCGTTGTACCACACGATCTGCCACTAACGACTCTGAATTCCCCGGACGGATTCGCTAAGATACCACCCGCCGCGTACGGGCCCCCCTCCGCACAGCGCGCATAAAAATGAAAGCCAGTGAGGAGACGTTGATGGATTTTGCACACGCGCTAGGCCTGAACAAGGACGTGGAACGCCCGGAGGAAGAACGCGAAGAACTGCAACTTTATATCAACCTTAAACTGGCCTCGTCCGGCCAGCCGACCTGCATGCCGGAAGAATCGGCACGCTTTCTGGATATCTCCGGCGACCTGCTGAAAAGCTACCGGGAAAAGAACCGCCTGCTCACCGACTATCACTGCTGGGTCGACCAGCGCATCCAGGACTTCCTCAACCGCTACCTCGGCGACCTGGAGCAGCTGGACAAGGTGCCCTCGCTGCCCACCCAGTCGTTTATTCTCGACCGTCACGGGGTGGCGCGCGAACTGTCGCTGCCGATGGGCGAGGACGTATTCCGCTCCGATATCGTTTCCAGCTTCCGGGTAAAGAACGGCGTACTGCACAATCCTGCCAGCGACCGCCGCACCACCAAGGGCTCCTTCCACATCGCCGAGGGCGGCCTGCCCATCCCCGGCGACAAGAAGGCAGTACCGAAGATCGCCTTCGCACGCATGCTGCAGCACGCCCTGACCCCGCCGGACGATCTGCTCACCATCCCCTTCACCGCCGGCCTGCCTGAACCTGCGCGCATGTTCGTGTCGCTGCTGCTGCGCCCGGTGGTATGCCCGGCCATTCCCGGCAAGGAACCGGAAAAGTCCATGGAGATCCATTTCTTCGCGCCCGGCAACCTGGTCAGCAACCTGGATTTCGTGGAAAGCATTTTCGGCAACGGCGGCAACCCGTACCTCGCCGAGTTCGACGCCGCGCTGGATATCGATCACTGGACCGGCCACACCGGCTGCGTGATCCTCGCGCCGCAACTGGTCGGGTTGCGCAAGAAAGACCTTGGACTGCCGCACTGGAATGACGCCAGCGAACGGCAGCGTACCGACGGCATGTGCTGGAAGGACGAGTCCGAAATCTACAACGACGGCCAGGCCTTCAAGATCACTGCACGCGACGAGAACGGTGTGATCGTCACGCTGCTCGCCGACAACTACTTCGGCTACTGCAAGAAGGAAGTCAAGACCCAGATCAGCTATTCTGCCAACCTCTACGGCCTGGCCGAGGAAGAGCACGCCGGCGGCGCGCTGGCGTTCCCGCGCCGCAACCACGGCGAGGAATACGGCGTTGACAGCCGCACCCACAAACCCGGCTATTCCTTCGACGAGATCGTCGAGCGCTACGGCGAACTGATGGACGTGAAGCCGGAAGGCTATGCCATCGACAAGCGCTACCCGCAGATCGTGTACGTGCCGCAGAAGGTGCGCATGGACCTCAACGCACAGACCATCACCTGGGAAAAGAACGGCGAGATACAGACCATCCGCCTGCAACCGGAAAAGGTCTACATGCAGCCCAACGGCTACAAGATCGAGATGGAGAAACACCCGGGCGCGCCCTCGTGGCGGCTGGTCGGCACCAACCCGGAGGGCACCTTCTGCCACAAACCCTCCACCGTCTCCGGCGGTGGCAAGTCGGAGATATCCAAATCATTGAACGACGCGGTCATCTACCGCTCACTGTTCGTCGACGACCTGCAAAAGGACCTCGACCAGGTGCAGGCCATTTTCGACATGGACTACACCACCCGCTTCAAACCCGGTTTCGAGCACGAGGATCGCGACCCGACGCGGCAGCCGCTCAGTCCGGAGCGCAGCCTCGGCTCGGTGATCAAACTGCTCACGCCCAGTTCGACCTATACCGACGAGTTCAACCAGTGGCTGGACTCGATTTCGCCGCGCATCCTGGCACTGGTGTTCATCATCAAGCGCTTCTACCGGCCGGAATGGGGCGACCGCTGGCGCGATCACCTGTCGGTGGACAAGGTGGACGGTGCGCCGGCCCACGAACTGAAACTCGATGAGCGGCACATTGTGGCATCCTACCTGCGTGTCGGTTTCGACCGCGACACCAAGTGGCGCACCTTCAAGCTGCGCCAGGACTATATCGCCACGGAGAAGATCCAGATGGAGGACGACATCACCGCCTCCATCGTGGTGCCATCGAGCTGCATCGCCGACTGCGCACCGGCACGCGCCGGCGACCACAGTGTAAAACTGGCGCACAACTGCGAATACCGGCTGTTCCAGCGTCCCGACGACGCCATCATCCCCGGCTTCGACAAGCAGACCGAACTGGACATGTCGCAAGCGGACAATTTCTTCGCCAATTACGAACCCCTCGACCAGCAACGGGTCACCGAACTGGTGGAGGATGTGCATACGTTCTACCAGTTCACCCCGCCGATGCAGGACACGTTGAAATCCGCGCGCGAGGAAGACAGCACCTACGTGGTGTCGTCCGCCCACCCGCGCATGGTCGATGGCGCACCGTCGAAGAACCCGCGTTACCTGCAGACGCGTCCCGACCTGGTCAACCCGGTACGCAAATACGTCGCCGAGATGAGCACCCGCTTCCACCGCAAGCTGCCACTGCAACAGCCGGTCTGTCACCCGGTCGACGCCGTGCTGGCCGGGCGCCGCAACAACCCGCCGGAACCGGGCATCCGCCCGCTGGCCGTGTATAACCCCATCCACTACCAGGAACTGCCGGAACTGTTCATGGACTTCCTGTGCAGCCTGACCGGCAAGTCGCCCTCCACCACCGGCGCCGGCAGCGAGGGCGCGCTGACCAAGGGCCCGTTCAACGCGTTGCGCACCATCGCCGACCTCAACAACGCGCTGGTATCGTTCATGCTGACCGGGCATGCGGGCTTTTCCAGTTCCGCCGGCCATGTCGGGCCGGACATGCGCGTCGACCACGATATCAGCCTGCTGATGCCGGAGATCTGGGCGCGCCTCGAGCCGCAACAGCGCGACCCCGCCTGGCTGATCGACAACGGCTACCTGGAAAAACTCGAGGACTTCGAGCACAACGGCGAACCGGTACTCGCCAGCCGGCTCGGCTACCGCATCACCAACCGCTTCGTACACGGGTTTTTTGGCAAGATATTCGACAACCCGTGCGCGGTGTTCACCGATGAAATACTCAAGCCGGAGACCCAGAATCTGGACGTATTCGTCGACGGTGTACACAACATCGTCGAAGCCCAGCAACGTGAGGCGCAACGCTACATCGACGACGGCAGTATCGAGGACGCCTGTCCCCCGCTGCAGGCACTCATCAATATTATGGCCACCGGTCAGCACCAGGGCATGGATGCCCAGCACCCGAAGTTCCGCGCCATGTTCACCCGCGAGTACCTGCTCGGGTCGCGCTGGTACAAGCAGCGCCTGGAGGTGAAACAACTCCGCGACATCGCGCTGTGGCAACGTAATGTCGGTTACCTGAAACAGTTCCTCGACGATGGCGACTACGCCGACGAGGCCCGGCGCCTGGACATTGCCGGCCGCTACCGGCGCGCCGCCGACAAGCTGAAGCAGGTACAGAGCCGTGACTACCTGAAGAGCCTGGTCGGCACCCTGGGCGCCGACCCGCTGGGGCTGGCGACGGTCGCGGCGGGCAACCAGCTGGTGAACTGGAGCCGCATGAAACTGTCGTTCTCGCGCAGCGGCGCGGTCGAACACCCGGGGCAGACGGAAATAGCCGAGGTCAAACCCATGACGCTGCTGCAGCGATTCAAGGCACGCTTCCGGCGCGCGCGACTGCAATAGCGAAACCTGTTAACGGCGTATGGCGCCCGGGCGACTGGTTCGCCCGGGCTGGTTCGACCCGCCTGTACGCATCGGTTACACTCAGCTGCCGATTATCCGATTACAGCAAGGCGCATGACCCGACCCCACCCGGCTGCAACACTGGAAGCGCGCGATCTCACCTGCATCCGCGACGACCGCACCCTGTTCAGCGAATTATCCTTTACCCTTGGCCCCGGTCAGGTTTTACTGGTCGAGGGCCGCAACGGCAGCGGAAAAACCTCGCTGTTGCGGATCCTGTGCGGTATCCGCCAGCCGGACGAGGGTTATATCCACTGGAACGGTGGAGATATTTACCGGCTTTCGACCGGTTATAACGCCGTGACCGCGTGGGTCGGACACAAGGACGGCATCAAGCTGGAACTCACGGCGGAAGAGAATCTGGTGTTCGCCCGCAGCCTCGGTACACCTTCCGGGCTGGATATCTCCGAGGCGCTGGAACAGATGGAACTCGGCGGCTTCGATGATGTCACTGCTATTAACCTGTCCGCCGGGCAGAAGCGGCGCCTGTCACTGGCCCGGTTGCTGGTCACGCAATCGCAATTGTGGATACTCGATGAACCCTTTACCTCGCTGGACACCCACGGTATCTCGCTGGTTGAAAATATGGTCGACAAACACCTTGCCGACGGTGGTATGCTGGCGGTCACATCGCACCACACGGTGACGCTGGACAGTTCCGACATCACGCGCATCAATCTTTCCGAATGAAACCCGCCACCCTTCCACAAGCTTTTGTCATCCTGCTGCGCCGCGACCTGACGCTGGCCTACCGACGCCGCTCGGAAATGATCAACCCGCTGTTGTTCTTTGTGCTGGTGACGGCGCTGTTCCCGCTCGGCATCGGCGCCGACCCGGGCCTGCTGCGTAGCATCGGGCCGGGCATCATCTGGGTGGCAGCGCTGCTCGCCTCGCTGTTGTCGCTGGAGACCGTGTTCCGCTCTGACTTCGACGACGGCTCGCTGGAACAACTGCTGCTCAGCCCGCACCCGCTGTCGGTACTGATGATCGCCAAGGTACTGGCGCACTGGTTGATCACCGGCCTGCCGTTACTGATCGTCGCCCCCCTGCTCGGCGTACTGCTCAACCTGTCAGGTGACGCCATGGTCACGCTGCTGATCACGCTGGCACTGGGCACCCCGGTACTGAGCCTGATCGGCGCCATCGGCGTGGCACTGACGGTCGGCCTGCGCAAGGGCGGCACCATCCTGTCGCTGCTGGTGCTGCCACTGTACGTGCCGGTGCTGATCTTCGCCTCCAGCGCCGTCGCCAACAGTGACGCCGGGCTGCCGATCAGCGCCCACCTTTCCCTGCTTGCGGCACTGCTGGTACTGTCCATCAGCCTGTCGCCCGCCGCCACCGCCGCTTCACTGCGCATCAGTATGAGTTAATCATGTTACGTTTCTTTCACCAGCTCGCCTCGCCGAAACACTTTTACCGCATCAGCGGCAAATGGATTCCCTGGCTGGCCGTCGCCTGCGTGGGCTTTACGCTGGCCGGTCTCTACCAGGGCCTGCTGGTCGCGCCGACCGACTACCAGCAGGGTGACAGCTACCGCATCATGTTTATCCATGTGCCGGCGGCCTGGATGTCCCTGTTCATCTATATGGTAATGGCCGGCGCCGGCGTCATCGGCCTGGTGTGGCACATCAAGCTGGCCGAAATCGTCGCCATCAGCAGCGCGCACATCGGTGCCTCATTCACATTCCTGGCATTGATTACCGGCTCGATCTGGGGCAAACCGATGTGGGGCGCCTGGTGGGTGTGGGATGCACGCCTGACCTCGGAACTGATCCTGCTGTTCCTGTACCTCGGCGTCATTGCCCTGTACAACGCGGTCGAGGATCGACGCACCGCGGCGCGCGCGACCTCTATTCTCGCGCTGGTCGGCGTCGTCAATATCCCCATCATCCACTACTCGGTGGAATGGTGGAACACCCTGCACCAGGGGCCGACCGTGACCAAGTTCGACGCGCCCTCCATCGACATGCGCATGCTGATCCCGCTGTTATTGATGGCCGTCGCCTTCAAACTTTTCTACGCGGTGGTACTGCTGATGCGCGCGCGCGTCGAGGTCCTGCAGCGCGAACGCAATTCGACCTGGGTCCAGGAACTGGTAAGCACTCATGAGTGATTTCTTTCACATGGGCGGCTATGCCGCCTACGTCTGGAGTTCCTACGGCATTGCGCTGGTGGTGCTGCTGGCAAACGTCATTGCGCCCATCCGGGCACGCAGGAAACTTCTATCCCAACTGGCGCGCCGTGACCAGCGCGCGCGGAGAATGAAACGATGAACCCGGTACGCAGAAAACGCCTGATTCTGATCGGACTGATGGTTGCCGGCGTTGCCGTCGCCGTTGGCTTTGCGCTTAACGCCTTCAACCAGAACCTGATGTTCTTCTACTCGCCCAGCGAGGTCGCCGCCGGCAAGGCGCCGCTCGATCACCCGTTCCGCCTGGGTGGCCTGGTGACCACCGGCAGCGTGCAGCGCCTGCCCAACGGCCTGACCACCCGCTTTGAAGTCACCGACAATTCCAAAACCGTCACCATCGAGTACACCGGCATCCTGCCCGACCTGTTCCGCGAGGGACAGGGTATCGTCGCACACGGCAAGCTCAACGAGAACGGGGTATTCGTGGCCGACGAAGTGCTGGCCAAGCACGATGAGAACTACATGCCACCGGAAGTCGCCGATGCGCTGGAGAAGTCCCATAACGAGGCGACCGGCAAAGGGAGCGCCACGCCATGATCCCCGAACTTGGACACTTCGCCCTGATACTTGCACTGTGCCTGGCCGTGGTACAGGCGACGGTTCCGCTGGTCGGCAGCCTCAGCCGCACACCGTCGTGGGTGGCACTGGCGCGTCCGCTGGCATATGGACAGTTTGTGTTTATGACGATCTCCTTTGCCGCGCTGGTGCACGCCTTCCTGATCAACGATTTCTCGGTGCTGTACGTGGCGCAGCACGGTAACACCGAACTGCCAACCATCTACAAGATCTCCGCGGTGTGGGGCGCACACGAAGGCTCGCTGTTGCTCTGGGTATTTATACTTTCTGCCTGGACCGTCGCCGTTGCCGCCAACACCCACAGCCTGCCCGAAGTCATGGTGGCGCGCGTGCTGTCAGTGATGGGTATGATCAGCATCGGCTTTCTGTCGTTCCTGCTGTTCACCTCGAATCCGTTCGAACGCCTGTTTCCCGTACCCCTGCAAGGCGGTGAGTTGAACCCGCTGTTGCAGGACTTCGGCCTGGCCGTACACCCGCCGATGCTGTACATGGGTTATGTCGGCATGTCCGTGGCTTTCGCGTTCGCGATCGCGGCGCTGATCGGCGGCAAACTGGACAACGCCTGGGCGCGCTGGTCACGGCCCTGGACGCTGGTGGCGTGGGTATTTCTTACCATCGGCATCGTACTGGGCAGCTGGTGGGCCTATTACGAACTGGGCTGGGGCGGCTGGTGGTTCTGGGACCCGGTGGAGAACGCCTCCT
>CAYSRA010000112.1:0-8450 GCA_964433205.1 uncultured Thiohalobacter sp.
CCTTTATTCCCTGTGGGTGGCCCGGCAGCAGATTCACGAACCGTTCCTGCTGGTGGAAAGTGATCTGGTCTTCGATGCATCGATGCTGGACGACATGCTCTATCCGGACCGGATCGCGATTTCCCGGCTGCGTCCCTGGATGAACGGTACCACGGTGGCGCTTGGTGCCGGGAGCCGGGTTGCGGCGTTCCACCCCGACTGCAACAGCTCCGATATACCCCGCTACAAGACAGTGAACCTCTACAGTCTGTCACTGAAGACCTGGCAGGCGATGGAAGGAAGGTTGAGCGACTACGTGTCAGATGGCAGGCTCGGCGTGTATTACGAAGCCGCATTCGCTGACATGGTCGCCGACGGTTCGCTCGCCTTCGACGCGGTCTTCTTCGATGCAGACCGGTGGTACGAAATCGATACCCTGGCAGATCTGGACGCAGCGGAAAGGTTGTTTGGCGGCCGCCGTTCTACCGCGAGCCATTCCCTTGTCGCCATCGAGCCGGTGCCTACGCTTGCCTGAGATCGATCATACGGCGGTCGACCAGTATTGGTCAGGGGTCAAGGCCTCGATCCTCGGTCCGTATATGATGGATAGCTTTGGTTTCCCGGTGGGTGCGGGCCACTATCGTTTTCAGGCGGAATTCGAGGTCGTCAGGCGGCTGCTTCGCGATGTGGATCCGGGTGGTACGGTGCTCGACCTGGGGTGTGGCGTCGGTTACTGGGCCGAGACATTCGCCCGGCGCTTTTCCCGTGTGGTTGCCGTTGAGGGTAGCGGGGCACTCTATCAGGCCCTGGAGGAACGGTGTGCTCCGTATCCGAACATTCGCCCGCTACACGGCAATGTTCTGTCGTTTGAACCCGAGGGTCACTACCGCGTGGTTTTTCTTGGTGGCTTACTCATGTACCTCGATGAACAGGCAGTGATCGCCCTGTTGCAAAGGTTAGCCGCACATCTTGAACCTGGCGGAATCATCCTGTGCCGCGAGTCGACCGTTCGTGGCAAGACCGAGAGGCGTGGAGGTGACTACCCGGTGGTCTATCGATCCGTGCAGGATTATCAACGCATCTTCAAACAATGCGGACTAACGGCCCGGCAGACCGAGCGAAACGAGCCCTATGTCCTTATGCAGATGGGGTGTGAACTGATCAGGAAATGGAAGGGATTCGTGTCGAAACCGCTTCAGATGCCGGGCGTTGTTGGTCCCCTCGCCTATTGGGCCATGCGGCTGGGGAATCCCTGGATCAATCATGTACCCAGGGTGTTGGGTATCCGGTTCCCGAAGCTGGAAAATCATTTTTTCGTACTTGAAGCGGGGGCAGGCTGAACACTCACAGGTCGCGCCTGTTTTCGTGGCCCGGCGGCTTGACTGAATTCACCATGATGCGTCGATAAAGAGGAAAAACGTGCAGAAAAACTTCCTTTACCGGAATCTCGCCAATGCGACATCACTTCTCGGTGTATTGCCCCTGGTATTACTGTTCTTCGATGACGGTTACCGTTATGTCATCCCGTTAATTATCTTCAATAATGTTATGGACGACCTCGATGGCATTCTGGCTGCAAAGCTGGATATCCGTAGCCGATTCGGGGCCGATCTTGATAATGTCTGTGACGCCGTCGCGCACGTCGCCCTGGCATTGGCGGTCGGTGCACATTTCGGCGGCATGGTTCTGGTGGCGAGCACCATCGCGGCGGCTTCGATCATACTGCGCGCTACTTCACGGCTGAATCCTGAAGCAACCTGCGGGGGGGGTACGCCCACCAATGAACTCATGCGTCACATGTTGTTCATTCTGCTGCTGGGGCAGCCCCTCGGTTTTGAGCCCGAGGGTTTTCTGATCTTGTTGTTTCTGTTGCATACCGTATCGTTGCAAGTACCCTACAGAATGCCCGCGCTCATTCGGAGCCGGGCCAGATCGGCCACTGCAGTGGGTGCGGTCAACGCAGTGTTGATAACGGCATGGCTGATCCCGTCCACTACGTTGTTTATCGCCGGGGCCTTCATCCTGACCTATTTGTATTCCTTCGTCATGGGAGGGGTGCGGTGGCTAAGAGTGCGGGAAAGTGAAACCTGAGCCCGGAAAAACGGTGAATGCCCATTTTCCCTACCGGGGTGTGTTCAGGTCATGCACCATTCGCCCCAGTGTGATCATCGCGTTTTCCAGTGCCTCATCCCAGGGTTGTGCACAGTTGAGCCGGATGAAATGACGATATTTCCCGGTGGCGGAAAATATCGGGCCGGGCGCAATGCTGATCCGCTGTGCCAGCGCCTGCTGACACAGCAGTAATGAATCCACTTTTTCGGGTAATTCGATCCAGATGACGAACCCGCCCTGCGGTTGCGTCACGCGGGTTTCCCGCGGAAAATATTTCCCCACGGCCCGGGTCATGAGCGACACCTGCCGCTGATAGTCGCGCCGTACCTGGCGCAGGTAACGGTCATAGCCGCCCTGCTGCAGGAAGTCGGCGATCGCGTACTGTGCCAGGGTGGGCGCGGCAAGGTTGGTGACATATTTCCGGTATTCGATTTTTCCCCGGTATTTTCCCGCAATCACCCAGCCGACCCTGAGGCCTGGCGACAGGCTTTTGGAAAAGGAGGAACAGTAGAGCACCTGTTGTTTCTTGCAGAAGGCACTGACCGCGCGTGGTCGTCCGGCGGTAAACCCCAGGTCGCCGTAGATGTCGTCCTCGATCAGTGGAATGTCAGACTGCGCCAGCAAGTCTGCCAGTGCCTGTTTGTTTTCATCCGGCAGGGTGCAACCCAATGGATTACTAAAGTTGGGTACCAGTGCACAGGCTTTTACCGGCCACTGTTCCAGCGCCAGCGAAAGTGCGGCGAGGCTGATACCGGTGTGCGGATCGGTCGGTATTTCCAGTGCCTTCAAACCCAGTACTTCGATGGCCTGCAGTAAGCCGTAAAATGCGGGGGACTCAATAGCAATAATGTCACCGGGTCTGGCGACGGTTTGCAGGCACAGCGTGAGGGCTTCCTGGCAGCCGCTGGTAATAATCACATCGTCCGGGCGGGTCTTGCAGCCGGCTTCAACCATGCGCCGCGCAATCTGTCGCCGCAGTTCCGGGTTACCGGGCGGGAACTGGTAAGTGGATAGTTCATTGCCATACTTGCGTGTCATTGATGACAGTGAACGCTGGATAGCTCGCGTGGGCAAAAAACTCGAGTGAGGCACGGCCGCACCCAGTTGCACGAAATCCGCTTCATTGGTGGTTTGCACAAGACGCAATACCAGTTCCTGGCCGGTGACGGGTGTGGGCTTTTTCGAGGGGCGCGACAGTGCAGGGGGTTCCGGGACAGGCCAGGGTTGTGTCCGGACATAGTAACCGGAACGGGGCCTTGCCTCGATCCGCCCCTCGTCTTCCAGCAGGCGCTGCGCCTGTACCACGGTGGATATGCTGACGTTGAACTGCTGACTCAGTTTGCGCACGCCGGGTATCCGGTCACCCGGCAGGTACAGGCCCTGGTCGATGCGTTCAGTCAGTTGCCGGGCAATGTTTTCGTAGAGTTTGTCCAAAAGCCGGGCCTCAAGGGATAGGTGCGGTACAGATTGGCTGTTTTTTAACCAGTACAGAAGGCAAAATTCTGAAACTGTACCGTTTCATAATCAACAATACTGAATCTGTATTGCTTTGAGTGTGCCGGTTATTCTGTGTACCTGTCAATGCTGGCCGTCAGGGAAACACGCCGGGAATGCTGGTCAGAGGAAAGGTGTCAGTGGCACTGGATAACAGGAGTGAATTGAATGGGTCCGCAAAACAGTTTCCCCCTCTTTCAGGTGGATGCCTTTACGACGAATAAAGCATTCTCGGGCAACCCCGCGGCGGTTTGTCTGCTGGAGACGCCGCAGGATGCGGCCTGGATGCAGGCGGTCGAGGTGGATTTGTGCAGTCATGCGACCCTGGCGCTGGCGCCGGACTTTCCCCGGCTGAAAACCGTCGACATGCGCGGCGTGATCGTGACCGCGCCTGCCGATGAGGCTGAGTTTGACCTTGTGTCGCGTTTTTTCGCACCAGCGGCAGGTATCGATGAAGACCCGGTGACCGGTTCCGCACATTGCGCCCTGTACCCCTTCTGGCGTGAACGACTGAACAAGTCTGAACTGACGGCATACCAGGCATCGAGTCGGGGTGGCCGGATTAAACTGCGGGGGCAGGGCGGGCGCGTTACGCTGACAGGACAGGCCGTCACGGTGATGTCTGGTGCGTTGCATGTCTGAGCGGGCGCAGTGCTGGATAAACGGGATCCTTATGCCGGGCAGTGAGGCGCGTATCTCTGTGTTCGATCACGGGCTGCTCTATGGCGATGGTGTATTTGAGGGTATCCGTTTTTATCGGGGGCGTGCGTTTCGCTTGCAGGCGCATTTGCAGCGACTGATGGATTCGGCCGCAGCGATCCGGTTGACGGTTCCGTATGCACAGGATGAATTGACGCAGGCGGTTGCTGATCTCATCGAGGCCTTTGCGGAACCGGACGGTTATCTCCGGCTCATTGTGACCCGTGGCGCCGGTCCGCTGGGGCTGGACCCTGACAGTTGCACACAACCCACAGTCATTATCATTGCGGATCGACTTTCGATGCTCGATGCGAAGCAACGCCAGCAGGGCGCTAATGTAATCATCGCGTCCACCCGCCGCCTGCCCGCAGACGGACTCGATGGCCGCATCAAGAGCCTCAATTACCTGAACAACATACTGGCGCGGATCGAAGCCAACCAGGCGGGTGCCGACGAGGCAATCCTGCTGAATCAAAACGGTTACGTCGCCGAAGGCAGTGCAGACAATATTTTCGTGGTGCGTGACGGGCATCTCCTGACGCCACGCCCTGCGGATGGCGCCTTGCAAGGGATTACCCGAGGCGTGGTGATGGAGCTTGCTGCAGAAAGGGAGATACCGGTAACGGCCTGTGCGTTGACCGCTTATGACCTCTACACCGCAGATGAATGCTTCCTGACCGGTACCGGCGCAGAACTGATTCCTGTCCGTGACGTGGATGGACGCCCGTTAAAGCATTGCCCCGGACCGGTCTTCTCCCGCCTGTCACGTGTATTCAGTGAGCTGATTGCGATGGAGTCTCAAACCCGATGATTCAACCCAAAGCGATCGATCATATCTGTTTATGGGTGCGTTCTCTGGCGGAATCCCGTGGCTATTATGAGACCGTCCTTGTGTGAATGGAAAGATCCGGGCGGTATACGACTGGAATGTATTGAACGTATCTGATGAGGTGGCAATGAAACCTGTACCGGTCTCCGCAGATTCGATTCCTGTGGCGGAAAAGAAAACGGTTTATCCACAAGCTTTTGCGGCTTTGATGGAAGGCAGAGTGAAACGGAAACTCGGCGATTACTTCGGGCTGAACAACTTTGGCGTCAACCTGACCGAACTTGCTCCCGGCGCGATTTCTGCGCTGCTTCACCATCACTCAAGGCAGGATGAGTTTGTCTATATTCTGGAAGGGACGCCTACCCTGATACTCGGGCAAGATGAGTATATCCTGAGTCCCGGTGATTGCTATGGCTTCAGGGCCGGTACGGGCATCGCTTCCCAGCTTGTCAATCGGTCGTCGGCGCTCGTGACATATATTGAAATTGGCGATCGCAGCAGCGGTGACGAAGTGGAATACCCGAATGACGATCTCAGAGCGGTTCAATCAGCCAATGGTCAATGGCGGCTGATGCACAAGGATGGCCGGCCTTATGATGGGGAGCTATCCTGACGGGGCAAGATCTGTTACTGAAACAGGCATGCCCTTCAATTTATCCGTTATCCTCGATTTTCCTCGAAAGGTCAGGGATATACTGCCGGCAATTTTCATCCCAGGCTTCTACCGTGAAGCGTATCGCGCGCTCGACTTTTGTGTAGTAGGGGCGGGTGCGTATGTTCGGTATCAGGGTGTCGACGTCTTCAACAATTTCAGCCCGACCCCAGAGTTTTATCCGGCGGGGTAACGTGTAGTCCATGAAAAAGATAAAGGCCTGGTCATTTTCAGAGAGGTTGCCGGCAGTTATGTACTGGCGGTTGCCCTTGAATTCCGGCCATGCCAGTGTTGCCCGGTCCGGAACAGTGATGAAACCGGGGGGACCACCGCGGTGTTGTATGTAGGGTCGGCCTTCCCGGCTTGAAGTTCCGAAGAAGAACGAGTCACGGGCCCGGATGAAGGACGCAACATCTTCCGACAGGCGGGACTTCCAGTATCCACGCGCCTCAAGGCGTGCAATGCTGTCACGGGAGCCATAGCGCTCCTGAACCGCACGGGTGGCCGGTGAAAACAGAATGTCAGCCGGGTCCGGTGTCTTGGGCGTGTCTTTAGGGTCAGTCATATCGGCATAGTTTATTCAGGCTGTGTGCTTTGCATGGCGTCGCGACGGGAAAAGTCTTCATGCCAGGCGGTCAGCTCCGCGTGTTGGTCACGCCACCCCAGCTCAGACAGGCGGAAATCCAGATAAGCAAGGGATGAACCCAGTGATAGTTGCGCCAGCGAGACGCGACCGGGCAGTGTGTCGAGGCTTTCCTGGACAACATCCAGTGAACGACGGATCTGGGTTTCCCACTGTGTGATCCAGTCAGTAGATTGTTCCTGAGCCGGCCTGCGCTGCTCCATAACGATGTTGTAGGCGGCGTCGAGTATGCCGTCACAAAGCGCCTGCCAGCGCAGGACAGTCCAGCGCTCCAGGCCGTATTCCGGCAACAGCCTGTCGGCGGTCAGGGTATCGAGGTACTCACAGATGACCGGGCTGTCGTACAGGGGTGTTCCATCATCCAGGATCAGTGTGGGTACCTTGCCCAGCGGATTCTCCGCTTGCAGATCAGACGCGTTATCGAAAGGGTTGCAGGCTATGCAGGTGACAGCTTGATTGAGGCCCTTTTCATGGATCATGAGTCTGACCTTGCGGGAGTAGGGTGAGGTAGTGGAGTAAAACAGTTTCATGACGGGTTCCCCTTGTTATCATCCAGCGCATTACGTGTCTCCCGCAAACTGTTGACCAACTGTCGGAAAGGTTTTTCACCAATGCGCTTGCGCAGAGACTGGAATAGTTCTTCGCCGATTTTCTCCAGTTTTTTCTGCAGCCTTTTCCCTTGCCGGGTCGGGAATACCGTGGCAGAACGCCGGTCACTGCCGCTGATGTCCCGACGCACCAGGTGACGGGCCGCCAGTGCGTCAACAAAACGTGTCACCGTGGACGGGTCCAGGTGCAATGCTTCGGCGAGTTGCTTCTGGGAAAGACCGGGCTCGTCGAGTACCAGGCGCATGAGGTAGGCGTGGGGCGGCGACAGGCCGGTCTGGCGGAATTCGGCTTCCCACACACGGTTCACTTTACGTGTCAGCGCGTTGAGGTTGAAATAGAGGCATCTTTCAAACATGCGGCAAGCCTATAATATAATGGTTGTACATACAAGTAATGGCCGCAGAAGTACAAACGGGCTTGACAAGCAGGTGACAGGCCAATTAGTCTCTGAAACATGAGCACTCACCTCAACACAGTCACTACCAAAGTCATTATGCGACTGCGGTGGAAACACCGTTTCCATCGCGGACTGTGCTGATGTTGTTCCAAATCGATTAATCACTTCAGGGCAGCCGCGGATCTCGCCGCAACAGACTGTCCAGCATTCTCTCCCGCAGCAAGATCCCCGGCCACCCTGGAATCGGGGAGACGTACGTGGAAAATGTGCAAGCAACCGCTCGACAGCACCTGCTCGGCAGCCTCATGGTGCTGCTTGCGGCTGTGGGCTTTTCAGCCAAAGCGGTATTGGTCAAACTGGCCTATGCCTATAACGCGGAGCTGGATGCGATTACGTTGATGACCTTGCGCATGCTGTTTGCGCTGCCGTTTTTTCTTGTCGTCGCACTCTGGCTGCAACGACAGACGCACATACCGGCGCCTTCCCGTCGGGAGCTGGGGCTGATTGCCGTGCTGGGTGTGCTGGGTTTCTACCTGGCCAGCTTGCTCGACTTTTCGGGGCTTACCTATATTCCCGCCGGGCTGGAACGTCTGATTCTGTTTCTCTATCCGACACTGGTGGTACTGTTCTCGGCGCTGTTTTATCGCAGGCCGGTCACCCTCCGGGAAAGGGGCGCCCTGGTATTGAGCTATCTGGGTATCGTGGTGGTATTCCTTCAGCCGCTGGCGGTTGTTCCTGTACGGCTGTGGTTGGGTGTTGCACTGGTGTTCGGGTCTGCCGTGGTTTTCGCCCTGTACCTGATGCTGTCCGGTACCCAGCTGCGACGTTCCGGTTCTGTCACGTATACCGTGTACGCCATGACAGCGGCCAGTCTTGCTGCGGGTGTACATTTCGGTGTCAGTCACCCGCTATCTGCGCTTGACCTTCCCTTGCAGGTCTATGGTCTGGCGCTGCTCATGGCGCTGTTGTCCACGGTATTGCCGGCCTTTCTGATGCATGCTGGTATCCATCGTATCGGTGCCGTCCCGGCGTCTAT
>CAYSRA010000113.1:0-8363 GCA_964433205.1 uncultured Thiohalobacter sp.
GTATTAGAAACAACTAATATATTGGTGAGATTATGTTCGGTATTCAGGAAGTCGATGCATCACAGCTTGCAAGTATGATGGATAATGAGCCGGAAAGTTTCCGGCTGATTGATGTGCGCAGCGCCAACGAGATGGTACAGGGCATGTTGCCGGGGGCCGAGGCGCTGCCCATGCACCTGGTGCCACTGCGCATCGACGAACTGCGCGATGCGCCAAAAATCGTATTTTACTGCCGAACCGGCGCACGATCGGCGCAAGTTTGTGCATTTTTGCAGCAGCAGGGCGTTAATAATGTCATCAATCTGCGTGGCGGGATTGTTGACTGGCACCGAAATGGCCATCCCGTCGAGATGCCCTCTGCAGAGGTCGCCGCCGCCGTTCAGTAAGCGATGTGGCGTTCGGATATTATGGTATCCAGAATGGGGTATTCAGGCGCTTTTTACTTGCGTTTGCGGGTTACTTACCTTATAAGTACGGGCCTTCAAGCCTAACCACCCAATCGTTTTATTAGAACATTACGTTAAGGAGCACTTTACGATGGCAAATTTTGACGAAGAACTCGATGCATCCGGCCTGAACTGCCCGCTGCCGATCCTGCGCGCCAAGAAGGCACTCGGAACACTGGACAGTGGTAAGGTGCTGCACATCATTGCAACCGATCCGGGTTCCGTGAAAGATTTTGAAGCCTTTGCCAAGCAGACCGGCAACGAGCTGATCGAATCCAAGGAAGTTGGCGGCAAATACGAGTTTCTGATCAAGAAAGCGTAAGCAGGCCAGATCCGAAAAGCGGCGCCGGGGTTACCCCGGCGCCGCTTTTTTTGTGCGTGCATAAAAAACCCCGGCGCAAGGCCGGGGTTGATGTTACCGCAGAGCGGGAATCACATATTCCACACCAGCTGGGCGCTGAGAATATCCACGGCGGCGTCGTAGTCGCCGGTGATGGTGCCTGTTGTTAGTGTGCCGTGGTCTGTTTTCGGTTCCTTGACGAACAGGTGCGAGTAGCCGACGTCGATACCCAGGGCCGGAGACATCCGGTAGCCAAAGCCTACCGATACCCAGGTGCGGTCCTCGCCGGGGATACGCGGTGTCCGGTGTTCGTCGTTGGGGATCGGGCTTTCATCGAACGCCAGGCCGCCACGGAACGTCCACTCATTGCTGTGCCGGTAGTCGAAGCCCACCGCGTAGCGCATGCTGTCGTTCCAGCTTTCATCCACGGCCGTGTCGGGCTGGAAGGAATCGTAGTCGATACGCAGTTCGTCAAATGAACTCCAGCCGGTCCAGGTGGCGTCCGCCATCACGGACCACTGGCTGCTCAGGTCGTGATAGACGCTGAGTGATATCGTTTTGGGCAGGTCGATGGCAGCCGATACATTGGTGTCGACAAAGACGGGGAACGCGGCGCCGGTGAAAAACGGGTCGGCGTTCCTGAAGTTGGCGTCGCCCTTGAGTTGTTGCTTGACCTTGGATCGGTAGGCCAGGCCGATACGGGTATCGCTTGTCGGTTCGTACAGCAGTCCGACGTTGAATCCGCCGGCCCAGTTGTCGCCCTCGACCTTGGCGAATGCATCGTTGCCCTGTGGTGTGAGGCCCAACGCTCCGCAGGTGGCCGCTGCGGTCGCCGCGTCAAGCCCGGCGCCGGCGGGTGGCGGGGCCATCAATGCCTGAATACAGATGCTGCCCTGATCAATCGCCTGGGTCAGTTCAGCCTCCATGTACTGGAGGCTGATACCAAAACCGACAGAGAGCGAGTTGGTGGCCTTGAAGGCAATCGACGGGTTGATGTTGATGGTGGCGACTTCCGACTTGATTGCCTGGTAGCGGCCGACCCAGTCGTCGTCGTAGTCCGTTGACAGGCCGAAAGGTACGCCAACGCCGAGGCCCAGGACCAGGCGATTATTGATGGGCATCGTAAAGTACAGGTTGGGTACGATGCCGAGGCCGCCGGCGTCGCCACCGTCTCCACCGGTAATCAGGCTGCCCCCGCGCGGGTCGGCGTCGGTTGCGCTGCCGCTGAACTCGGCCTGTGTCGATATAAGATGCAGGCCGCCGACCAGCTGTCTGGGCAGGCGCGTCATGCCGGCCGGATTGAAGTAGATGGTCGAGGCGTCGTTGGCAATGGCGGCGCCACCGGCGAATGCGTTGCCCATTTGACTGGCGCTTTGCTCGGTGAGTGCAAAACCCGCCGCCATGACGCCGGGGGCCATCAGGGTCAGGATTCCGGCGGATGTGAGCTGAAGTGACGGGAATCTGGCTTTCGGTTTAGGCATCGGAAGCTCCTTCGAATTGTTGTGTAGCCGCTACGGATATTCAGCATATCGCCGTGCACTATAATAATACAAGCATAATCCGCGCAAAAACTGCTTGTAAAAAGGTCGCTAAGTATCAGGAAAGTCTAATGGATAGTTCCCGGCACAGAAATTGCTTTTCGCTCAATGAGGAATTGACAGCCTGTAGTATTTTGCTACATGTTTGTAGCGAAAGCCCCAAGGGGGTGTTGTAAAAATGCAACGGAAAACGGGCGCCATGCTGAATAAATTTAAATTCTTAGAGAGGAAAGGACCTATGAAACCCATCCTGAAACGTACGTTGACATCTGCCGCCGTGGTTGCCGCGCTGGCAGCTGCGCCGCTGGCCCAGGCGACCAACGGCTACTTTAAAATTGGTTACGGCAGCAAGAACCGCGGCATGGCCGGTGCCGGCATGGCGTTTGGGCAGGATTCGCTGGCGCCTGCCATCAACCCGGCGGCGCTGTCGGGCGTGGGCAATCGCGTGGATGCGGGTGTCGAGTTCTTTAATCCGCAGCGTGAGGGTGCAGTGGATGCTACCGGCATGGCGGTGGGTGATCTTGATGGCGCCGGCCCTGGTATTCCGCTGTCGGGTTTCAGTTCTGCTGCCGATAGCGGCGCGACTGTCTTTGCGATCCCCAACTTTGGTATCTCCATGGATCTGGGCGGTGGCTACACTGCAGGTATTGCGGTGGTTGCCAACGGCGGTATGAATACACGTTATAATACCAACCTGTACACCAATGCCTTTTCGCCGGTTATCGGGCAGTCATCCACCAACGCCTTTCCGGCGCCAAACCCGCCCGGTCCCAGTGGCTTTGCAGGGTTGCTGGAAACCGGGTTCGGCGTGTCGGCGGCCAACATCGACGCCGCCATGGGACAACTCCTTGGAACCCCGGGGCCGCTGGGTCCGTCGCTCGGCGTGAACCTGTCGCAGTTGCTGATCACGCCCACCATCGCCTACCAGATCAATGCCAATCACTCGATCGGCTTTTCACCGATCATCGGTTACCAGCGTTTCCGCGCCTACGGTCTGGGGTTGTTCGCCGGTTTTTCCAGTGATTCGAGCAAGCTGACCAACAACGGTGACGATGATGCCTGGGGCTATGGTGCCCGTATCGGTTATCAGGGCACCTATGGCATGGTGTCGTTCGGCGCTTCGTATACGTCAAAAATCTACATGGAGGCCTTTGACAAGTATGCCGGACTGTTTGCCGAGAAAGGTGATTTCGATATCCCGTCGTCCTACGGCGCCGGTATTGCCATTCACCCGTCTTCCAAGTTGACGATTGCTGCAGACATTACCCGCATCAACTACAGTGATACCGCGGCGATCAACAATGAAGGCCCGACTGCTGACGAGTTCTTCAATGGTTTCGCGTTTGCGTTGTCCGGCGGTACGGCACCGGGTACATCGGTATCCAATCCTCTCGGCACCAACAACGGCTGGGGGTTCGGCTGGGATGACATCACCGTGTACAAGATCGGTGTCAACTACGACTACAACAGCCAGTGGACCTTCCGCGCGGGCTTTAACTATGCCGAGTCGCCCTATGACAAGGACCAGGCGCTGTTCAACGTGCTGGCGCCCGGCCTGGTCGAGAAACATGCCACCGTCGGCTTTACCTATAACCCCAGCACCACTTCCGAGGTTACGGTGACCTACATGCATGCGTTCCGCAACAGTGTCGAGTATGACTACAATGGCTCGGCTGGTGGCGCTTTCGCCGGTTTCGGTTTCTCTGCGGCAAATGCCATGTCACAGAACGCCATCGAAGCCAGCTATGCGTGGAAATTCTGAACCGTGTTGGCAGGTTGTTTTTTGCAATCGGTCTGATTGACCCGGAAGGGCCGTGTTATCACGGCCCTTTTTGCATAATATAAACGGTCGTAAAGTGAATGCGCTTTGTCTACGATAACGCGCGAGTAAAAAAACCAGCGGTCAAGGAGAGAAGGATGATCAAGATCAAACGAATGTTTTCCATATTCCTGTTGTTCGGGGTGGCACTGTTGCCGCTGTCCGGTGCAGTGCAGGCAGCCGAGAAGTTCAAACCTTTCGTTCTGGCGTTCAAGGGGCCGGCTGATTTCGATGCCAAGGTCAACGAAGTGCGTGACAAGCTGAAAGCCGAAGGTTTCCGGATTGTCGGTGAATATACGCCCTATGAAGGGACGCACGTCGACAAGGCACACATCATCGTCGTGACCAATGACGAGCTGATCAAGGCCGCCAGCATGTCCAAGTACGGTGGTTTTGCCGCGCCCTGGCGCATCGGCATCACCAAGGTCGGTGACGAGGTGCAGGTTGCCTACCCGAACCCGATCTATATCGCCAAGGCATATCACCTCAAGACCGATCTCGAAGGTGTCACCGATGCGCTCAGGCGTTCGCTGGGTGCTGTCGAGACTTTCGGTTCCAGGAAGGGCCTGTCGGCGCGCAAGTTGCGCAAGTACCACTACACGTTTGGCATGGAGTACTTTGACGATGTGTACGAACTGGCCGAATACGACAGCCACAAGGCAGCCGTAGATGCCCTGGAAAAGAACCTGGCTGCCGGTGTTGGCGGTGTGACCAAGGTTTATCGTCTCGATCTGCCGAAGAATGTCACCGTGTTCGGTGTGGCGCGCAAGGCGGGCGAGAATGGCGACAAGCACATGGACGAGGCCTGGATCATGAGCAATGTCGACTTCGAGGAGCTCAAGACCACCCCGTACCTGCCTTACGAGATTCTGGTCGATGGTAATAAGGTCGTTGCCCTGCACATGCGCTTCCGCATGGCGTTGCACCGCCCGGATCTCAAGATGATGGGGCAGAACAGCTTCATGAATATTATGTCCAGCCCGAAAGCCATTGAAAAAGCACTGAAGGCGGTTGCGGGTGGTAAATAACCCGGACGGCTGCACCAGAGTCTGATTGAAAAACCCCTGCTTGCAGGGGTTTTTTTATGTGTGTTGGCAAAACCTGCCGGTTATATAAAGGCATACGCGTTTCCGCCGTTATCAGCTATGACCACAGAACGCTGGTCGCTAATTTCAGTGGCTCAATATGTTCAATCGTTTCAGGCTGACTTTTTCGGCGAAGGCAGGTAGCTCGCGGCTTCTTGACCGCCTGGGGGCGGTGGTAACTTCCGGATTTTCCGGTGTTTTTGTTGCTGTCTATCCGATCCCCGTGGCCGCTGCTCTGGCTGGTGCAGCGACAGGTTTCTTTGTGGCCCGTCTGGTTTGGCCCCCCCGGGTTTCCTGGCAGGCGCCGTTACTGACGTTTTTGACGCGCTGCAGAAGCGGGGATTTTTCGGCGCGGCTCGATTGCGGTGCGCAGCAGCGCGTGCCAGCCGAGGTTGTTGACGCCTGTAACGGCGTTGCCGAGGCAATGCAGGCGTGTGCAGCGCCTGTCGACCGCTTTTCCAGCGATGCAGCACAAGTGGCCCGGGATGTAGTGGAGCACCTGGGGCGGGCAAGTGAGCAGGCCGAAGTCGATGCCGGCGTCGCCTGCGAAACCGTGTCGGCGCTTACAGGTTCCGTCGAGCAGGTTTCCGGCAGCGCCATACGCGCTACCGAGGCATCGATACAGGCCGACAAGTGCGCCAGCGAGAGTAATGTTGCGATGACCGAAGCGCTGGGTTCCATGGCGCTGCTCAGTGCAGAACTGGTCAATGCGCGTGAGGCGATGCAGCGGCTGGACGGTTTCGTGGATAACGTCGCTAACGTACTCAGCGTGATACGCACGATCGCGGAGCAGACCAACATGCTGGCGCTGAATGCCGCGATCGAGGCCGCGCGGGCCGGCGAGCAGGGTCGCGGCTTCGCCGTGGTCGCTGACGAAGTCCGTGGGCTGGCGGGTCGCACCCGCAAGGCAACGCTTGAAATCCAGGAAATTATCGAGCAGATCCAGGCCGGTGCGCGGGAAGTGGTGGAGGTGGTTGCCGAAGGTGATGGTCAGGCGACGATCTGCGAGGAACTGATCGAAACGGCCTGCATCGCCCTGTCCGAAATTGGCGGAGAAATTGCGGCGATCAAGTCCGTTACGGCCGAGATCAGCGAACTGGCCGGCGAACAGCAGGATGCCGTGGTTTCGCTGGGTGAGCGTATGCAGCGCACGGCCGACGAGCGGCGTGCCGGGTTTGAGGATGGCGACCTGCTTTCAATGGCGGAATCGCTGAGCGAGCTCGCGGGTAAATTACGCCAAAATCCCTGTTAAGTTGTGGTGCAGATAGCCGCCACATTAGACAGATGTCCAATGGCACAAATTGTTATTTCTTGAGGATGGAGCGAATTTCACTATGAAACCCAGCATTCTGCGTAACCTGCTGATTGCCAGCGTCGCGTTCGGGCTTACTACAGGCGCCGTGTTTCCATTTTTTGCGGACTTTTTTGTCGATATCAGGGACGGCATGTTCTCCTGGTTCGTGGGCAGTTGCCTGCTTGCAGGTACCTTTATCGGTGTCAGTAACTACTGGCTGGTCAAGGTCATACTGCTGAAACGGCTGGAGCGTATCTCGGAAGTTGCCAATGCGATCAGTCGCAATGATGTCTCGCATGAGTGCACGATGCAGAGTAACGACATGATTGGCGAGATCATTGATGCGTTTAACAAAATGGCATCCAATCTGCGCAACATGATCGGGCAGATCAGCGGGGCAACCACCCAGCTGGCCGCTGCGGCCGAGGAGACTTCGACCATTACCGATGAAACCAGTCGCGGGGTTCAACAGCAGCAGGCCGAGATCGACAGTATTGCGTCGGCGATGGACGAAATGACCTCGACGGTGCAGGAAGTGGCACGCAATGCTGCCGAGGCATCCAAGGCCGCGGACAAGGCCGACAACGATGCCAAGTCCGGCGCACTGGTGGCGACCCAGGCGATCGGTGGTATTGATTCATTGCTTACCGAAGTCGATTCGGCTGCCCAGGTCATTCGTAATCTCGAGAAGGAAAGCGAGAATATCGGCTCGGTACTGGATGTGATCCGCGGTATCGCCGAGCAGACCAACCTCCTTGCGCTCAACGCTGCCATTGAAGCGGCGCGCGCAGGTGAGCAGGGCCGCGGCTTCGCGGTGGTCGCTGACGAGGTGCGAACACTGGCCAGTCGTACCCAGCAGTCGACACAGGAAATCCAGGACATGATCCAGCGCCTGCAGGACGGTGCGGTAAATGCGGTGAAAGTAATGGAAAGTGCCCAGGGACAGGCCCAAAACAGCTCCGATCTGGTCGAAAAAGCCGCGGAATCGCTGGCGGCGATCGCCGGTTCGGTGTCCGCCATCAACGATATGAACACCATGATCGCCAGTGCTGCCGAGGAGCAGAGTGCGGTGGCGGCCGAAATGCAGGCCAATATGAACAACATCCGCGAGGTGTCCGACCGCTCCGCGGCCGGCGCCCAGCAGACCGCCCAGGCCAGCGAGGAGCTGGCGCGCCTGGCGGCCGAGCAGCAGGCGCTGATGGCCCAGTTCAGAATGTAAACCCAGGCTGTTTAACGCAGTTCCGGGAGCCGGGCGGGAAACCGCCCGGCTTTTTTTATCTCCTTTGGGAGGGGTGAAAAGGCATGCAAAAAAGGCCTTTCTGCTGTATCGTTCGCGCCCGGATCAATAATTTTTATTGGCTCGAAAAAAATTTAGGTGGCGCGAAAGCGCAAAGAAGGGTTCAGAAATATGTCAGATCGCAGATTGCAGGTATTTCATACGGTTGCTCGTCTTCTGAGCTTTACCAAGGCGGCGGAAACCCTGCACATGACCCAGCCGGCGGTCACTTTCCAGGTACGACAGCTGGAGGAACAGTTCAATACCCGCCTGTTTGATCGCACCCACAACCGAATCAGTCTGACCGATGCCGGCAAGCGGGTGTTTGAGTTTTCCGGGCGCATTTTTGAGTTGTACTCCGAGATGGAAAACGCGGTCAAGGACATGACCGGCGATGTCAGTGGCGTACTGATGATTGGCGCCAGCACCACCATTGCCGAGTATATGTTGCCGGCATTGCTGGGCGACTTCAAAAAGAAGTATCCGGACGTCAATGTCCAGCTCAAGGTGTCAAATTCCGAGGGCATTGTGCATATGGTCGAGAATAACGTGATCGACCTGGGTG
>CAYSRA010000114.1:0-8339 GCA_964433205.1 uncultured Thiohalobacter sp.
GTTCAAATGGCGCGAGTGTTTCGTCAAGATCCGCCAGCGGTTCTTCCTGCGCGGAAAGCGGTGCATCGGAGGTGTCGCGCTGGGCTGGATACCCCAGTGTCTCGACACCTTTCTCAGCGACGGTCATGGCAGAGTTGCCGTACATACGGTGTTCCCTGCGACTCTCCAGGTAGTACTCAAGACCGCAGATAGCATCCGCGAGCGAGTCCAGCTCCTGTTCCGGCACTTCACCGCCGCCAGGTATCAGCTTGTCTGAAATATATTTTGCAGCTGCATCGATGATCGAAGCCGCGCGCGTCTCCTCCAGCAACAGTAGCCCGCCCTTTACCTGATTGAACCACTGCGGAACTTCGCTAAGATCACCAGCCGTATCGTCACCGCTGGCATAGCCGACGATGGCCTCCTTGGCACGCGCGAGATCGGCGATCGCCTCCTGCAGCACAACGTCCATAACCTGGTTGAATTCGGATTTTGCCAGGTGCTCGTCGACGCTGTCGCCCGACACGTCGATAGCCCGCCCCGACCCCATCGATTCAACGGACGATTCGACAAACAGCAGCGTGCTGGCGACGTCCATCAGGACGGTGTCGGGTGGCACACTACCACCCTCCAGGTGGCCGGAGAGTTCCTGCGCCTTGGCAACAACGGCAGACCTTGCCGCCCCGAGGCTCAACATGCCCAACGTATCGCCGAGCGAACCCAGTGCCTGCACCATCGCCTGCAGCGTGTCGGTGTCTTCGCAACCGCTGCGCAGCGCAATATCGAGCTGGTCCTTCAACCGCGCCAGCTCCTCCTTGACCGCGACCGCTACGGTGGCGAACAGGTCCGAGTTCTGGCCGGACAGGCTTTCCCTGGCAGCCGCCATTTCAGCCTCGCCGGGCAACAACTCCTGTAACCGGTAGGTTGCCTGTATAGCGTCGACACGTTCGATCCCGCTGTCTGAACGGGCAACGTAGAACAGCAAATTCTTGAGCAGTTCTATTGCCGGCGCCTCGACAAGCGCCTGCTCTCCGTTGTCTACCATGCGCTTGATCTGACGGTCGACCTGCCCCATCAGACGTTTTACCGACACACTGCCGTCGAGCGTACCACTGCGAACGGCATCGGCAACGCCCGCTGCAACCCACCACAGTCGTGAAACCGTCGCGTCTTCAGTCAGACCATGCAGGGTATCAAGCACCTGAGACAGTGCCTCCAGCGACTCAGGGACGTTACCGCCGCGGAACCAGCCCAGCAGCCCGAGCTGGAAACGGTGCCGCAACTCGCGCACGCTCGCATCATCCGTTACCCTGTAGCTCGCCACATCCTCGGGCAGCGCAGCATCGAGATCGGGTGAAAACATGACGTTCTCGGAAAGCAGGTTCGCGCCTCGAACGGCGCGCAGGTCATTGAGAATCGGCAGCAGCACCAGCGGGATATCCTGGCTGCCGGCGATCAGGCTGTCGAGATAATCGGGCAACTGGAGGATGGCGCGCATGAGAACGTCGCACGCCTCGTCGTGTTGCGCTGCGCTGCCATCGGCTATCGCCCTGGCAACGTGCTCCATTTCCTCAGCGAGCAACGCCGCACCGTATAACTCGACCATCTGCAATGTGCCGTACACCTGGTGCAGGTGGGCGGCAAGAAACCCGGGCTGCGCCTCGTCCGACGTATCCTCAACGTGCGCCTCGAGAGCCTGGCGCGCTTCCCTGAGCGTCTCGTCCAGCTCGTTCTTGACCCACGTCAGTGTACTGAAGTCGATTACCTGATTCATTTTAGTCCCTTCCATCCTGCACCAAGTGCTTCTAGTCCGTGCGCCGATACGCGAGCGTATCCTGATACCGCACTTTCTCCATATGTGGATGTTGCCAGTTCAGCAATTCCCCCGGCCCCAGTACCAGCACCCCCCCGGGGCTTAGGCATTCGGACAGACTGTTAACAATTTCCAGCCGCCGGTCACGATCGTAATAGATCAACAGATTCTGACAGAACACGAGATCCATGGCGCTCATCGGCGCGCTCGCCACGTCACGCAGATTGAGCTGCGCAAAACAAACCCGCTTCCGCAAGTAGCCGGTGATACCAAACCGGTCGTTTTCCGCCGGTACGCAATATCGCTCCCGAAACGTTGATGGAATATCCTTCAACCGTCGCTGCGGGTAGCTTCCTGCCCGCGCCTGCCGCAACGAGGAGAGACTGATATCGGTCCCGGTCACACCGAACCGCACCTTGCCCCCCCGACCCGCAATGCAACTGTCGATCAGCATGGCGAGACTATAGGTTTCCTCACCCGTCGAACAGGCGACGCTCCATGCCTGGAAGGTCCCGCCGCGGCGCACTGCATCGGGCAAAACCACTTCCTCGACCAGCCGCATCGAGGAGGCGTGACGGAAGAAACAGGTTTCGTGGACCGTAAGCTGGTCGACCAGCAGCGACCATTCCCGGGCCTGCGGGGTCGGCGACGACAACAGCCGATAGTATTCTCCCAGATCCTCGCAGCCGGTCTCCCGCATCCTTGCCCTGAGGCCGCTTGCCAGGAACGATTTCCGCTCCGGGGCGATAAACAGTCCCGTCCGGCCTTCCAGCAATCGGGTCCACCTGACAAACTGCCTGTCATCGAAATGCAGCGAACGCCCGGCCGGCGGCCGGACCCCGCTTCGCGCACCCTGTTGTCCGACAAGCCCAGACACGAGCGTTCCGATGCGCCTGTGTTATTCCGGCAACTTGAAGCCGGCCACCGAGTTACCCATCTCCTCGGCGAGGCTCGCCAGGTTACCGATAGAAGCCGCTGTCTCGTTGGTACCAGCGGACGTCTGCGTGGTGATCTCCTGGATAACGTGCATGGTCTCGGAAATACTGGATGCCGCCTTGGACTGCTGGCGGGCCGATGACGCGATATTCTGGATCAACGAAGACAGATCCTCGGACACATTCATGATCTGATCAAGCGCCTCACCGGATTCCTCGGCCAGTCGCGCACCGTTGACCACACCCGCGGTACTCTGTTCCATGGATATAACCGCTTCGTTGGTGTCGGTCTGGATGGTCTTCACCAGTGCCTCAATCTGCTTGGTCGCGTTACTGGAACGCTCGGCGAGTCGCTGGACTTCGTCGGCCACCACCGCGAAACCACGACCGGCCTCACCGGCCATCGCCGCCTGGATCGCTGCATTCAAGGCCAGGATGTTAGTCTGTTCCGCAATATCGTTGATCAGTTCGACGATATCACCGATCTCCTGCGAGCTTTCACCCAGTCGCTTGATACGTTTCGATGTTTCCTGGATGTTTTCGCGGATGCGGTCCATACCCTCGATGTTACGGCGTACCGTGTCACCACCCTTGCGGGCGTGTTCAACCGACTTCGTCGCCATCTGCTCGGTGTCTTCCGCATTGCGGGACACCTCGTCGATCGACACCGCCATTTCGTTGATCGCCGTGGTAGCCGAAGTGATTTCCTCGGCCTGGTGGTTACTGGCCTCGGTGAGGTGCTGCGCCGTTTCCTGCGTCTGCTTGGCCGCTGACGATACCTGGCCGGACGTTTCGTTGATCGTGGTTACCATGTCACGCAGTGCGTCAATGGTGTAGTTAACCGAGTCCGCGATGGCGCCGGTGAAGTCCTCGGTCACCGTTGCGTAGGTGGTCAGGTCACCGTCGGCGAGGTTGCCCATTTCATCGAGCAGTCGCAGGATGGCTTCCTGGTTGTCCTTGTTCTCTTTTTCCGCGTGCTTGCGGCGCGCTTCCTGATCGCGGTACACCTGCATACCCAGCAGGAACAGAACCAGAAGACTGACAACACCGAAGATGTAGGCCATTTCGGGCTGAATCGGTCGCAGATCAGCGGCCAGGGAGTACGCATTCTGCAGTCGCATCGCCGTGGCAAACAAATCGTCGGACTGGGAGGCGATGTTGCGTGCCGCAGCCTGGATTTCGAGCAGGTCGTCGGACATATCCAGCAGTTCTTCGACGTAGTCCGATACGATAGTGAACAGCATCGAGGTCTCGAACAGTTTTGCCTGCACGTCCTTGTTCTTGATCATCCCGATGGTGTCGTTACCACGCACCATGCCATCGAGCACCGTGCCGTACTCCTCGACATCTTCCGAGAAACGCTCGATCGCGGTCTCTACACCTTCACCACTTAGCGCGTGGTTGATGTTGTTGGCGATTCGCTGACTGAGCATCAACTGGCGGGTCGCCATGTTAATGGTCTCGCGGCTGGCCTTGCTGGCCATCAGGATATCGACGATCTCTTCATCGTAAGCCTGCAGCTTGGGCATGATTTCGTTGATGACCTTACTGGCCTCGGACACAACGGCCACACTTTCCTTGCCGTCCAGCACGAAGTCGATACTTTCACGGAATTTCGCCCATGACTCCTGCATCGCAGCGAGGTCTTCTTCAACGGCCTCGCCACTCGGCGGGAGCCCTGTGACCACGTTACCGTTTTCCTGGTAACTGAGCACCTGTTCGAAACGATCGCGATACTTGGTCAGCTGATCAAAAGCCGTATCCACGCCCGAAGATGCTTCAAGCGCGTACTTTGCAATCTGCTGGGAAAGCACCTGTTCTTCACTGGTGTACCCGATGTATTCCTTGTCATAGTTCGACTGGATACCCACGTACCAGAATACGCTGACCATCGCGCCCAACGACAGCAGCAAGGCTGCAATCAGGTACATCGTCCTTTTGTGTGAGCCCACCTTGGCGTGGGATTTTGTCGCTGTGTTCATGCTTCGTCTCCTGACCTAATCAGCTGATCGTCTTCCCCAATTGGATTACTACAAAACAAACCAAACCTGCCCGGGCCGCTATACCGCGGCCCGCAAAAACTGTGGCGTTTCCGCCAGATCGTACATACTGAACACGCCCCAGTGCTCAGCGCCCGCGCGGAAACCATACTTCAGGTACGGGTGGATCTTTTCATCATCCCCCGGCAACTCGTCGCAGCGCTGGTCTTCCCTGAAGTGCCTGAGACCGAGCACTGCATCCACGACCAGCCCCGAGTAGACTCCATTGTGGTTGACCACAAGAATGCGACTGCGGCGATTCAGCGCTGCCGGGCGATCGTGCAGATACCCTTGCAGATCCATGATCGGCATCAGGTTGCCGCGGACATTCGCGATACCACAGACCCATGCCTTGGTGCGCGGCACCCTTGACAGTGATGGCGGCGTAAGGATTTCCGCCACCTCGCCAAGGGGCGCAACAAGATTGAGATCACCAAGACGGAATCCGATTCCGATCCACTCATCATCGCCCTCTTCCTGCTGAGGCAGGCCATGCGCATGGCTGAGACAACGTTGTTCCAGATACGCCAGCCACTTGAGCGGGGTGTCGAAGTCTTGTGCAGACATATCCCTGTTCCTCAGGCCGCCGCAAGGATCGCGTTAATCTTTTCCATCAGGGTCTTTTCCGAAACCGGCTTGATGAGAAAATCCTTGGCGCCCTGGCGCAGACCCCACACCCGGTCCGTCTCCTGGTCCTTGGTGGTGACAATGATGACCGGTATATCGGCGGTCTCGGAATTTTTGGTCAGCTGGCGGGTCGCCTGAAAACCGTTCAGTCCCGGCATAACGACGTCCATCAGGATGAGGTCCGGTTTCAGTTCTTTCGCGCGCTCGATACCTTCGGTACCGTTCTCGGCGGTTTCGATTTCAAAGCCGTTCTTCTCGAGCATTCCCTTGAGAATGTGAGCTTCGGTCGGTGAATCATCTACAATCAGAATTTGTGCCATCTCTTGCTTCCCCTAGGGTTGATTACTGCTCCGTAGCGAGTACGCCGGCGTCCGGCGTCATCCCCGGGAACGATCCGTTACGACGTTACGTGTTCGCGGATCGCCCCCAGTAATTCGTCTTTGGTAAACGGTTTGGTGAGGTACTGGTCGGAACCGACGATGCGGCCGCGGGCACGATCGAACAGCCCGTCCTTGCTCGATAACATCACAACCGGGGTATTCCTGAACACCTGGTTGTTCTTGATCAGCGCGCAGGTCTGGTAACCGTCCAGCCGCGGCATCATGATGTCGACGAAGATAATGCTCGGCTTCTCGTCGGCGATCTTGGCCAGCGCCTCGAAACCGTCTGTGGCAGTAACCACCTCGCAACCCGCCTTTTTCAGGAGGGTCTCGGCCGTCCTGCGAATGGTTTTTGAATCATCGATCACCATCACCTTGAGCCCGGCGAAGCCGTCTGCCGCCGGTGCTGTGGTGCTGTTTTCTTCTGATTCGGTTACGGTTTCCATGTCTTCTGCGTCTATCGAATCCACAACGGTTTCCATACGACTCCCACCTTGCGTTCAGTCACTTCGCCCGGCTTTATGGCCTGCGCTTCCCTTCGTGGCGTGCAGCAGACTCCAAGCGTCCGTTTTGCCGACAAAATTGCGATACAATCGCGGCTACTGGCTTCTATCGTCCGTTGACCAGTAAACTTTACATTCATGAATTTGTTCACAATCTGATCGATTAAACCGGTCGCAGCAGGAGCCCCGATGACGATCCGCCTGGGCATCGTGATGGATCCCATCCAGTCCATTAAAGCCTACAAAGACAGCAGCTTCGCCATGCTGCTCGCCGCCCGGCGACGCGGCTGGCAGCTTTTTTATATGGAACAATCCGACCTGTACCAGCACGATGGCGAGGTTTCCGCCAGCATGCGCGAACTACAGGTTTTCGACCGCGACCACGACTGGTTTGAGCTTTCTGCCGCCGATGATCAGTCGCTGGGGGCACTGGATGTCGTGCTGATGCGCAAGGATCCGCCACTGGACATGGAGTTCCTGTACACGACCTACCTGCTTGAGCGGGCATCGGTACAGGGCCCACTTATCGTGAACCGCGCCGATTCCCTGCGAAACTGTAACGAAAAGCTGTTTACTGGCTGGTTCCCGCAATGTTGCGCGCCCAGCCTGGTCAGCCGGGACCCTGCCCGCCTGCGCGGATTTCTGGACCAGCACGGGGATATCATTCTCAAGCCGCTGGACGCCATGGGCGGCACATCCGTTTTCCGCGTCACGCGCGACGACCCCAATATCAGCGTCATCCTGGAAACGCTCACCGACCTGGGCCGGCGCACCGCCATGGCGCAGAAATTCATCCCCGAAATCAACGCGGGCGACAAGCGCATCCTGATGATCGACGGTGAGCCCGTCCCCTACGCGCTGGCGCGTATCCCCGCAAAGGGCGAAACCCGCGGCAATCTCGCCGCAGGCGGGCGCGGCGAGGGCGTGGAACTCAGCGACCGTGACCGCTGGATCTGCGAGCAGGTCGGCCCGGAACTGCGCCGGCGCGGCCTGCTGTTTGTCGGACTCGACGTCATCGGCGACTACCTGACGGAAATCAACGTCACCAGCCCGACCTGCATTCGCGAGCTGGACGCGATCTACGGGCTGGATATCGCTTCTGACCTGATGGATGCCATCGAAAACCGGCTCGCCGGGGAGCATTGAGCATGCGTCGCTTACTGCTGCTGGGCCTGGTACTGCTGACCGCTGCCTGCCAGCAGGCACCGGAGCAGGTCTACCGGCAACAGCTGTTCGCGTTTGGCACGCTCATCGATATCACCATCTACGGCACCGACCCCGCGCAGGCACGCAATGCCGTGCAGGCGCTGGACACGCTTTACCAGCAGCAGCACCGCGACTGGCACGCCTGGCAACGCGGGGCGCTCGATGACCTCAACCGAGCTATCGCCGACGGCAAACCCTGGCAGACCGACCCGTCCATCGTGCGCTTGATCCGCATGGGGCAGACTTTCGAGCGCCTCAGCGACGGCCTGTTCAACCCCGCCATCGGCGAACTGCTGGCCATGTGGGGCTTCCAGCAGGATCAGCCACCCGACCGGCCGCCGCCATCACCTCAGCAGATCAGCGACTGGCTGGCGCACAAACCCTCCACCCTGCAACTGACCATCGACGGCACCACGGTGCGCAGCAGTAACCCGCATGTTCGACTGGATTTTGGCGGTTTCGCCAAGGGCTATTCGGTGGGTCTCGGCGTCGCACTGCTGGAAGCGCACGGCGTACACAATTTCATCGTCAACGCGGGCGGCGACCTGTGCCTGCGCGGCAGCCGCGGCGGAAAACCCTGGCGCATCGGTGTCCGCCATCCTTCCGGCGCAGGCACACTCGCGACCCTCGCGCTGACCGGGGCGACCTGCGTCTTTACCTCCGGCGACTACGAGCGCTATTTCACCTTCGAGGGCCGGCGTTATCATCATATCCTTGATCCGCGCACCGGTTATCCGGCCACCGGGACCCGTTCGGTTACCGTCGTCACCGAGGACCCGGCTCTGGCCGACGCCGCCGCCCCCGCCCTGTTCGTTGCCCGCGCGGAACGTTGGCAGTCAACTGCGGTCACTATGGGG
>CAYSRA010000115.1:0-3606 GCA_964433205.1 uncultured Thiohalobacter sp.
CTTCGAGCACACCGATTGCCTGATTGCCTGGGGCTCCAACCTGCCGGAACAGCACCCCATCATTTACTGGCGCATGCGCGAGGCGCGCGAGAAACGCCACTTCCCGTTAATCGTTATCGATCCGCGCGTGACCATGCTGGCGCAGAACGCCGACATGCACTTGCCCATCAGCCCCGGCACCGATGTGGTGCTGTTGAACAGCCTGGCACATGTGATCCTGGAAGAAGGCTTGCAGGATGAAGATTATATCCGCGCCCATACCACCGATTTCGATGCCTTCAAGGCCACAGTTCAGGACTATGATCCGCTCACGGCCTCGAAAATCTGCGGTATCGACGAAGATACTATCCGTAATGTCGCACGCGTGTATGCCAAAGCGAACGCGGCCATGACCATCTGGACCATGGGCATCAACCAGTCCACCCACGGTTCCGATGGTGTGGTGGCGATCAACAACCTCAATCTGATTACCGGCAACATTGGCAAGCCCGGCGGCAGCAGCCTGTCCATTACCGGCCAGTGCAATGCCATGGGGACGCGCGAGTGGTCGTCCTGTTCCGGCCTGCCGGGTTATCGCGCGCTGGAGAAGGAACAGGACCGCAAGGAGATTGCGGAGTTCTGGGGTATCGACGAGGAATTCTTCCCGACAAAGCGCGGCCTGTTCATGACCGACATCCTGCCCGCGATTGAAACCGGGCAGATCAAGGGCCTGTGGCTGATCGCCACCAACCCCATGACTTCCATGCCCAATACCGCGCGCATCCGCAAGACGCTGGAGAAGCTGGAGTTCATGGTGGTGCAGGATGCCTACGCCGATGTGGAAACCAACGAATACAGCCACGTGTTCCTGCCCGCCGCGATCTGGGCCGAGAAGGAAGGCGTGTTTACCAACACCGAGCGCCGCGTGAACCTGATCCGTAACGTGATGCCGCCGTTCGGCGAGTCGAAGCCGGACTTCTGGATCTTCAACGAAATGGCGAAGCGCATCGAGCGCGATAAAAAACCCCACTTCCCCGAGACCACCGAACAGGCGTTCGAGGAGATGAAACAGCTGTCGAAAGGCCGGATGCTGGACATCTCCGGCATGAGCTACGACAGGATCGAACAGCAGCGTGGTTTGCAATGGCCGTGCCGCGACGGTGACGAGACAGGTTCGCAGCGTCTTTATACCGACGGCGTCTTCCAGCACCCCGGCGGCAAGGCCAGACTGATCCCGCTGCCGTTTGTCGACAACAACGAACGGCCGGACGATGAATATCCCCTGTGGCTGAACAGCGGTCGCGTGGTTGAGCATTTCCACACCCGTACCCGAACCGGAAAGGTGGGCAACCAGAACAAGTTCAGTCCCACGCCCTACATGGAAATGAATCCCGATGCCGCCGCGGAGTTTGACGTGGAGCACGGCCAGTATGCGCGCCTGGTGTCGCGGCGCGGTGATGCCATCGTACTGGTGCAGTGCACCCAGCGCGTGCCGCGTAACATGATTTTCGTGCCTTTCCACTACCATGAGTGTGTGAACCGTGTCAGCCTCGGGCTGCTCGACCCGCACTCACGCCAGCCGGCCTATAAACAGTGTGCCGTGCGCGTAGAACCGATTGAAGACCAGCAGGCGGCTGCTGCATTAAACCTGTCGGCGCGGGCGTATTGATTGTGATGAACATTATCCAAAACCCTCGTCATTGCGAGCACAGCGCGGCAATCTCTACCAGCCTGGTGCAAGACTCAAAAAGATTGCTGCGCTGCGCTCGCAATGACGACATATCGGATACTCTCTATGTATAACATCAGAGACAATGAACCGGCATACGCCTTCATTCCGAACAAGGAAGCGCCGCAGACCAACTGTTACGGCAAGCCCATCCAACTCGTCGATGAAAACGACCCGCTGGCCGGGCAGAGTCTGAACATCAATGGCGACCCCAGCGTCGGCGACAACCCCAACCGCTACAAGCAGCACGGCTTTTATTTCAACGCCGACAACTGCATTGCCTGTCACGCCTGCGAAGCGGCCTGCGCGGAAAAGAACGATACCCCGGCGCACCTGGCATTTCGTTCCGTCGGTTATCTCGAAGGCGGCAGCTACCCGGCCGTGGCGCGGCTGAATATTTCCATGGCCTGCAACCATTGTGACAACCCGGTGTGCCTGAAAGGTTGCCCGACGCGCGCCTATACCAAGTTCGCCGAGTATGGCGCTGTGTTGCAGGACCCGGACATCTGTTTCGGTTGCGGTTACTGCACCTGGGTATGCCCCTACAACGCGCCGCAACTCGACCCGGTGGCCGGGCACGTATCCAAGTGCAACATGTGCGTGGATCGGCTGGAAGTGGGTCTGAAACCGGCCTGTGCCTCGGCCTGTCTCGGTGGTGCGCTGGATTTCGGCGTGATAGAAACCACCCCGGAAAACCGCGAACAACTTTCCACCACCATCCCCGGTTTCCCCGATCCCTCGATTACCAACCCGAACATCCGTTTCCAGCAGACACGCAGTCTGCCGCGTGAAATGCGCCGCACCGACAGCACACCGATCCGCTACCTGCGCGACGAACAGAATGCAAAGCCTGACCCGGGCGTGAAAAGCGGGCAGGGCCAGTACCGCAGCGCACCACTGCCGCGCAGCAACAAACCCATGCAATGGAACCTCGCCAAACTGCGTTCCCGTGAAGACCCGCTGGTGATCTTCACCCTGATCACCCAGGCCGTGGTCGGCGCCTTCCTGCTGCTGTTCCTGGGCCCGCAGTTCGGGCTGGCGTCGCTGAGCGCTGCCGCGCACCCGGTTGCCTACCCGGTGACACTGTTCGGCCTGATCGCCGTGCAGACCTTTGCGCTGGTGGTTTCCACCCTGCACCTCGGGCGCCCGCACCGTTTCTACCGCGCCTTTAACAACCTGCGCCACTCACCGGTGAGCCGCGAGGTCGCGGCCGTGGCGGTGTTCTATAACCTGCTCGGTGCTTATGCGGTACTGACCGGTCTGCCGCAACTGTTCGGCGGGTTGCCGGAAGGACTGGTCAACGGCGTGCGCGAGTTGTCCGGCTGGCTGGCGGTGATTGCCGGCCCGGCTTCGATCTATTTCATGCACCGCATATACCGCATCCCGGCACGTCCGTTCTGGAACCACTGGCAGGTGCTGAGCAGTTTCTATGCCAGCATGCTCACGCTGGGGTCGCTGGTGGTGGCGCTGGTGTTTGTCCCGTTACTGGCGATGCAGGGCAGTGACTTTACCCAGCTGCTCCAGGTGCTGGCAATGCTGGCGCTGGTCGGGCTTGCCGTGGAAGCCTTTGGTCTCTACCGCCATGCCGACTACCTGCGTCACCATGTCGGGGAAGGGCAGGCCGCGTGGCTGGAACAGACCACGACCTTCGGCAGGACCTACTGGCTGCGTAATGCGCTGATGCTGGGCGCGGCTGTGCTCATGGCGCTTGCTGCCCTGAGCGGCCTGTCGACTGTGGCCGGTCTTGTCCTGTGGGGGCTGGCGGCGCTGGGCCTGTTGCCCGCTGCCGTGATCGGCCGTGCGCTGTTTTACGTGCTGGTCATCCCGACCACCCTGCCGGGTGCCTTCTTCTGGAAGAACCCGGCGTTCCAGCAACACGCGCGCGAAGTTGGTCTGGC
>CAYSRA010000115.1:3706-8089 GCA_964433205.1 uncultured Thiohalobacter sp.
TCAATCGAGTCTGACCCCATTGAAAAAGAAGCTTGCGGATATCGACAATGATCTGGAGCGCGCGGTGTTTATGGCGCAGTACCGGTCGCGCTGGCAGCGGATGATCCGTTTCACCGGTATGCTGTTGATCATCGCCAAGCACGGCCTGCGCGGTTTGTTGTATGTCTGGCCACTAACCCTGCTGGTGTTTGTGAATTTCCCCGGCATCTGGGATGCCATCCGCCTGTTGCTGATCGTACTGGCCACGGCCGCCTGGTCACGTTTTGTTTATGGCTCGGTGCGTGATGATTACCAGCGTTTTATAGACAGCCGTCTACTCGAACCGGCCAGCCTGCGCAAGGTGCTCTGACAGCCGGCAGATTTCCATGCCCCGGTTGTGACGGGGCAACAGGTATAATGCCGGCATGACCCAACACGAAACCCGAACCACCTGCCCCTACTGCGGGGTCGGCTGTGGCGTACTGGCCAGTACCGACGAGGCGATGAACGTCAGCGTGCGCGGCGATCCCGACCACCCCGCCAACTTTGGCCGCCTGTGTTCCAAGGGCGCGGCGCTGGGCGAGACCGTCGGTCCGGACAACCGCCTGTTGTATCCACAGGTCGGCGCTGAAGTCACCGATTGGGGCCGCGCGCTGGATCACGTTGCCGGCGAGTTCAAACGCATCATCGAGGAACACGGGCCGGATGCCGTGGCCTTCTATGTATCCGGCCAGTTGTTGACGGAAGACTACTACGTCGCCAACAAGCTGATGAAAGGCTTCATCGGTTCCGCCAACATCGACACCAACTCACGGTTGTGTATGTCCTCGGCGGTGGCCGGTTACAAGCGCGCGTTCGGCACCGACACCGTGCCGTGCAGCTACGAAGACCTGGAACGCGCCAGGCTGATTGTACTGGCCGGCTCCAATACCGCCTGGTGCCACCCGGTATTGTTCCAGCGTATCCGCAAGGCAAAGCAGGACAACCCGGACCTGATGGTGGTCGTGATCGACCCGCGCCGGACACCAACCTGCGATATCGCCGACATGCACCTTGCTGTGCGCCCCGGTTCCGACGTGATGCTGTTCAACGGCCTGTTGTGCTACCTGCAGGACAGCGGCGAACGCAATACCCTGTTCGTGGAACGCTGCACCGAAGGCGCCGACGAGGCGCTGGCCAGTGCACGCGCCACGGCCGGTGATGTGGAAACCGTTGCCGCCGCGTGTGGCCTTGATACCGATTTACTACAGGAATTCTACCGCCTGTTCGCGCGCACTGAGCGGGTGGTGACGGTGTTTTCGCAAGGCATTAACCAGTTCTCGTTCGGCACCGACAAGGTCAACAGCATCATCAATTGCCACCTGCTGAGCGGCCGCATCGGCCGGCCGGGCATGGGGCCGTTCTCCTTTACCGGCCAGCCCAACGCCATGGGCGGGCGCGAAGTCGGCGGGCTGGCCAACCAGCTTGCCGCGCACATGGAACTCGACAACCCGGTACACCGTAAACGGGTGCAACGTTTCTGGCAGTCGCCCGCCATACCGGAGCAAGGCGGTCTGAAAGCCGTTGAACTGTTCCAGGCAATGGAAACCGGCAAGATAAAAGCCGTGTGGATCATGGCCACCAACCCGGCCGTGAGCCTGCCCGATACGCAACGTGTGCGCGCGGCACTGCAGCAGTGTGAGTTCGTAGTGGTGTCGGATTGCGTGGAACACACCGACACCACGCAATATGCCCATGTCTTGCTGCCCGCACAAAGCTGGGGTGAGAAAGAAGGCACCGTCACCAATTCCGAACGGCGTATCTCGCGACAGCGCGCCTTTTTGCCAACCCAGGGCGATGCGCGGCCCGACTGGTGGATCGTCAGCGAAGTGGGGCGGCGCATGGGTTATGAATCGGCATTCGATTACAAGGGCGTGGATGACGTCTGGCGTGAACACGCTGCACTGTCCGGGTTTGAGAACAACGGTGAGCGTGATTTTGATATCAGCATGCTGGCCGGCATCAGCCACGAAGACTACCAGTACCTGCTCCCGGTTCAGTGGCCGGTCAGTCGCGCGGCCCCGAAGGGCAGTGCGCGCATGTTCAGCGATGGCCGTTTCTTTACCGTGAATGGCCGTGCACGTTTCGTGGCCGTGGAAAACCCGCAACCGGCACACCCGGTCAGTAACGACTACCCGCTGGTACTGAACAGCGGCCGGGTACGCGACCACTGGCACACCATGACGCGCACCGGCAAGTCACCGCGCCTGTCCGGGCATACTGTCGAGCCGTATGCCGAACTGCATCCTGACGACGCCATGCGGTACAGTATCCATGATCACACACTGGTGAAATTGCGCAGCGAATGGGGCGAGATCACTGTGCGCGCCCGGGTTTCCGATGCGCAACAACGCGGCAGCGTGTTCGTCCCCATGCACTGGAACCTGCAGTTTTCCAGCGTACCGAGTGTTGACTGTTTGATCAGTCCCGTCACCGATCCTGTTTCCGGGCAGCCCGAGTTCAAGTACACACCGGTGGCGATCGAACCTTTCCCGGTTGCCTGGTACGGCTTTATCCTGTCGCGCCGTCGGCTGGAACTGAAGAACGCCGTCTACTGGTCCTGCGCAAAAGGGCAAGGCATGTGGCGCTACGAAATCGCCGGCGAGCAAAGCCCCGAAGACTGGGCCGGCTGCGCACGCGCCCTGTTGTGCAGCCACGAACAGGATGTCGACTGGCTGGAGTATTTCGATTCATCGGTAAACCGCTACCGCGCCGCGCGCCTCGTAGACGGTCGACTGGAAAGCTGTATCTTTATTGGCCCCGATGTCGACCTGCCGTCGCGCGACTGGCTGTCAAAACTTTTTGAGCAGGGGCCGCTCGACGACATGGAGCGCAACAGCCTGCTTACGGGCAAACCTGCTACCGGCCAGAAAGACGCCGGTCAGATTGTGTGTTCCTGTTTCAGTGTCGGTATCAATACCCTGAAGGAAGCCATACAGCAGCAGCACCTGACCAGCGTGGAGCAGATCGGCGAAGTGTTGAAAGCCGGGACCAATTGCGGGTCCTGTGTTCCGGAGCTCAAGGCTTTGCTGGCGAATCAGGACTGAACGGAGTGCTGTTACCGAGAATGTCCGTCAATGGACTGATCACTGCGTTGCCACCGCGCTGTAACACATGTGTGTAGATTTGCGTAGTGCGAATGTCCTTGTGCCCCAGCTGCTCCTGAACCGTGCGAATATCCATACCACGCTCCAGCAGATGCGTGGCAAAGGAATGTCTTAGCGTGTGGCAACTGGCGGGTTTGAAAATCCCTGCCCGACGCAAGGCGCGTTTGACGGTTTTCTGCAGGCAGCTGTCGTCGAGATGATGGCGCCTTTTGATGCCGGAGCGCGGGTCGGTACTGCGCTTGCTGGCCGGGAACACATACTGCCAGCCCCATGATTTCGGTGCATGGGGATACTTGCGTGCCAGCGCATAGGGCATCCAGACTGCGCCAAAGCCATCCGACAGGTCTTTCTCATGAAGATTGCGAACCAGCTCAAGCTGCCGCTTCAGTGGTTCGATGCAAGGGTCCGGCAAGGTGACGACACGATCCTTGCCACCCTTGCCGCTACGCACCGTAATAGCCCGATGCTCGAAATCCAGATCCTTGACGCGCAAGCGCAGGCATTCCATCAACCGCAGGCCTGAACCATACAACAGGCAGACAGGCAACCAGCAGGGGCCATCCACCTGCCGGATAAGCCTGCGTACCTCATCTTGCGACAGTACTGTGGGAAGACGCTGCGGGCGTTTGGCACGAACCACATTCAGGATATCTCCCAGCGGCTGGCCAATAACCTGTTTGTAGAGAAAAACCAGCGCATTCAGAGCCTGATTCTGTGTTGCAGGTGAAATGCGGCGATTAACGGCAAGATGCGTCAGAAACTCGGCCACATGTTCTTCCCCAAGGTCTTTCGGGTGACGTTTGTTGTGGAACAGAATGTAGCGATGGATCCAGCCGACATACGACTTTTCGGTGCGAATACTGTAATGCCGGGTCCGGATTGTGTTGCGAACCTGGTCGAGAAAAGGTGAATTCCTGCGTTGCCTGGCCATAATACACATCCCTCCATGGACTGTATGAATAAACAGTATAATGCGCTGCTGCCGAATTGCAAGGCGTGGATATATGGAAAATTGAGTTATTTCTACATCCAAACCTGACAGGGTTGAGTGCTAACGGACAGGGCTGGTGTATGCAGGAGCTTGAAAAACAAGGGATAGGGGCGTAGGTTCTCAGACAAGAAAAGGGGCGCCCGGGAATGGCCCGGCGCGGGATATACGGAAAACGCACGTGTTATAACACGGCATTTTTCCAGATATACAATGTTGAACTAAACCGCTGTCGCGGTAGCTGCTCTATCCCCTGATCTCCCTGTTGAT
>CAYSRA010000116.1:0-8047 GCA_964433205.1 uncultured Thiohalobacter sp.
GCCGTGGGACGTATCGCGGCGCAGAACCTGCTGCAGTGCGACACGCCGATCGGCAAGCTGCGCGGCAAGGTGCATACGTTTCGTGATACCGGTATACCGCTGGTTGCGACCTACCACCCTGCCTATCTGCTGCGTTCTCCGGCGGAGAAACGCAAGGCCTGGCAGGACCTGCAGCTTGCCATGCGGACCGTGCGCGAGGCGTCTGCATGAGCGCGATTCTGTCCCGGCAGGGTGAGCGACTGCGGCCCATGACAGTGGCCGATCTCGACCGGGTGATGGAAATCGAGCCGCGCGCCTACGAATTTCCCTGGAGCGAAGGTATTTTTCGCGACTGCCTGCGTGTCGGCTACTGCTGCTGGTGCTGCGAGGAAAACGACGAACTGGTGGGCTACGGGGTGATGAGCGTGGCGGCGGGTGAGTCGCATATTCTCAATCTGACGGTGCGTCCGGAATCGCAGCGGGCCGGCATCGGTCGAAGGCTGCTTGAGAATTTCATTCGTCTTGCCCGCCGGCACCACGCCGATACGCTGATGCTGGAAGTCCGGCCGTCGAATCACCCGGCGATCCGGCTCTATGAATCCATCGGCTTTAACGAGACAGGCCGGCGGCCCAATTATTACCCGGCCCGCAACGGGCGCGAGGATGCGTTGATTTTTGCACTGAGTCTGGTTGACTGAGGTCGGGGTACTCAGGGTAACGGGATTTCACCCCGGACCACCCGTAGCATCAGTACCAGGTCGCCGGCATCGAGGCCACCGTTGTTGTTCAGGTCGCCGTAGGTGATCTCGGCGGCGGTGGGGGTGATTTCACCCAGCACCATGCGGGTCAGCACCAGATAGTCGGCCAGGTCGATGGTGTTGTCGGGTGAGCCGTAGGGGCCGAGGTCGCCCCTGCCGGAGACCAGCGGGTCGCTACCCCACACCACCACTTCATCGTAATCGTTCACGCCATCGCTGTCGGTGTCGGGATTCAGCGGATCGGTGCTGTAGACGCGGGCCTCCTGGTAATCGTCCAGCAGGTCGCCGTCGCTATCGGTGGCAAGTGGATCGGTGCCCAGGGCGATTTCCTCGACATTGGTCAGCAGGTCGCCGTCCGAGTCGATCAGCGGCAGTTGCAGTTTGCCGTAGCCAAAAACGCTGTCCGCACCGGTGGCACCGATGTCTATGGCCTGTGCGTGTAGCGCATTGGCCAGGTCGAGCGCTGATCGGGTGCTGACTTCCTGCAACAGCAGCGCCGCTGCACCGGCTGTGGTCGGTGAACTGAACGAGGTGCCGCTCGCCGTGGCATAGGTCAGGCTGCTGGTTCCGTCGGGTGCGACCAGATCGGGCTTCTGACGGCCGTCATTGGTGGGGCCCTGGCTGGAATAACCGCGAATCGACGGGTTGGTGTTGTTCCAGACCGTCCGGTTGACCGCGCCTACGGTGAACGCGCCGTGGGCGCTGGCCGGGTCCGCCACGCTGGATGCCGCCACCGGGTACTCGAAATTATGGCTGAAGCTGAACAGCGTGATGTCGAGGCCGGCGGTGCTGCCGCCGGCGAGTGCCACCACCACATCGTAGGGCGCGGCGTTGGCGTCGTAGCTGAAACTGACGGCTTCGGCGGGATCGGTGAGGCGTGTCTGGTTGACCGTGCTCGCGGCGACGGTGTTGCCGTTCTTGTCGCGAACGTAGAGATCGAGATCGGTTTTTGAATTGGCACCGTACTGGTTCCAGTTCAGGAAGATACTGATGGTAGCCGCCGTGCCGGACAGTGCCATCAGGTCGTCCGTGCCGGAGAAATCGAGCAGGTTGTTGCCGTTGGCGTCCTGCCAGCCGCCGCGCCAGTGTCTGCGGGCGAAATTGCCGGAGGCAATCGCCCAGAATACGCCGTCGTTGTCGTGGGAGTCGTTGATGATGGCGTTGATCGGGCCGGTATCGTCATAGTAGCTGGCGATCACCCAGGCAACGGAATGGTTGGCGATGCGGATGCCGTTATTGCGGATGTAATCGGCCGCGTTCTGCAGATCGACCTCGTCGCCGACGCGCAGGCAGTACAGTTGCGCACCCGGTGCCATGTCCGCCACGTGTTCGGCGACACCGACACCGTGCTTGCCGCCGGATTCGATGCCCGTTCCGGTAAAATCCACGGATACGGTATCGGCCGGAAGTTCGCCCACGCTGATGGCATTGGCCAGGCCCGCGAAGCCGAGATCGACGATCGCGACTCTGGTTCCCGCGCCGTCCAGGTTGCCGACCTGGTAACCGTCGGCCGCTGTCAGGGCAACGCTCTCGGAAACGATGCTGCCCTGACCCGCGGCCGGAAACGCGGGTATCGGGGCGCGCAGTCGTTCGCCGGGAAACAGGCTGAACAGGGTATCCAGTTGCGAGGCGGGTATCAGCAGGCGTGTGAAAGAGCGGGAACCGGCGTCGATGCGGGCGCCGGCGAGGGTAAGCCGGCTGGAAAAATCCAGCAGCCGGGAAGCCTTCCGGTCCAGAATGACGGGCACCATCAGCTTGCCGTTTTCGGTACGCGTCAGCACGCCGTAGCCTTTGGCCAGCGCCGCTGCCTGCTCGGCACCTTTTCCCGCATAGGTGCTGCGGATATGCTTCAGCAACCCGTCGGGCGTGGCATTTGCGAAACAGGCGACCGTGCCGATCACCAGTGCCAGGCATGCCTGAGCGATTATTCTTATCATCATCGCCAGTGCTTCCAGTCCTCTCCTGGTACATGGTAAACCAAACCGTCCGGTACAGCACGACTGGATAATCACGGGAATTGGCGCGCATCCGGCCCCGATATGCGGTAAAATAGCGAATTCTTTTCAAATCAATCCGTTGAAAGTTCCATGAGCAGTATCACCGACGAAGCGGCACGGCGCCGTACGTTCGCCATTATTTCCCACCCCGACGCGGGCAAGACCACGCTCACCGAAAAGCTGTTGCTGTTCGGTGGCGCGATCCAGCTCGCCGGTACCGTCAAGGGCCGCAAGGCCGCGCGCCACGCTACCTCGGACTGGATGGCAATGGAAAAGGATCGCGGGATTTCCGTGACCTCCTCGGTCATGCAGTTCCCTTACAGGGATGCCATGGTCAATCTGCTCGACACGCCGGGTCACGAGGACTTCTCCGAGGACACTTATCGCACTCTCACGGCGGTGGATTCCGCATTGATGGTGATCGACGTCGCGAAAGGCGTCGAGCAACGCACCATCAAGCTGATGGAAGTGTGCCGCCTGCGCACCACGCCGATCTTCACGTTCATCAACAAGCTGGATCGCGAAGGCCGCGACGCCATCGACCTGATGGATGAGGTGGAAGACGTGCTCGACATCAAGTGCGCGCCCATCACCTGGCCGATCGGCATGGGCAAGCGGTTCAAGGGTGTGTACCACATCGAGCAGGACAGGGTGTATCTGTACCAGTCGGGCGATAACAGCAAGAAGCGCGACGCCACTGTTATCGCGGGCCTGGACAACCCACTGCTCGACGAGGTGCTGGGTGGTCAGGCCGACGAACTGCGCGAGGAAATCGAACTGGTGCAGGGCGCCAGTCACAGCTTCGACAAGGAAGCGTATCTGCGCGGTGAACTGAGCCCGGTGTTTTTCGGTTCGGCCATCAATAATTTTGGCGTGCAGGAACTGCTGGATTACTTTGTCGAGTACGCGCCGCCGCCACAACCGCGCGAAACCACCACCCGCAATGTCGAGCCCACCGAGGACAAGCTGAGCGGTTTCGTGTTCAAGATCCAGGCGAACATGGACCCCCAGCACCGCGACCGCATCGCGTTCTTCCGTGTCTGCTCCGGCAGTTACAAGCGGGGTATGAAAATGCGCCACGTGCGCATCGGCCGTGACGTGCAGGTGGCCAACGCCATGACTTTCCTCGCTTCCGACCGCGGCCACGTGGAAGAAGCGTTTCCCGGCGACATCATCGGCCTGCACAACCACGGCACCATCCGTATCGGCGACACCTTCACCCAGGGCGAGGAACTGAAATACACCGGCATCCCCAACTTTGCGCCGGAGCTGTTCCGTCGTGCCGTGCTGAAAGACCCGCTGCGCATGAAAGCGTTGCAAAAAGGACTGGAACAACTCAGCGAGGAAGGTGCCACGCAACTGTTCCGGCCGCTGAGAAACAACGACCTGATCCTTGGCGCGGTCGGTGTGCTGCAGTTCGAAGTGGTCGCGCAGCGCCTCAAGGACGAGTACAAGGTCGAGTGCGCGTTTGAAAATATTTCCGTCGCCACCGCACGCTGGATCGAGTGCAACGACCCGAAGATCCTGGAACGCTTCCGCGAAAAAGCCTACGAGAACCTGGCGCTCGACCAGGCTGGCGAACTGGTCTATATCGCCCCCACCCGCGTCAACCTCGACCTCGCCATGGAACGCCACCCCGACATCCGCTTCCTCGCCACCCGCGAAATCTGATTTTTTTCAATGGGGTCAGACTCGATTGAAATGTAGCGCGAACTGGTAAAGAATCAGGAAGTTCGATCGATACGACGAATCTGGTACAGGGAGGTGCCGGGATGGTGAGACAGACACGGTATGTGCTGCCGGGTCAGCCGCAGCACGTGATCCAGCGTGGCAACAACCGCTGCGCGATTTTTGTTCGACAGGAAGACTACTGTTACTTCCTCGACAGGCTGGACATGGCGTGCGAACGCTATGGATGCCGTATTCATGCCTACGTTCTGATGACAAATCATGTTCATTTGCTGATCACGCCAGACGATGAGTTCGGTATCGGGCGGGTCATGCAGTCTGTGGGCCGGAGTTATGTTCAGTATTTCAACTACAGTTATCAGCGGACTGGAACCCTGTGGGAAGGTCGCTATCGCTCGACACTGATCGACGCCGAGAGTTACCTGTTGAGTTGTTACCGCTATATCGAGTTGAACCCGGTCAGGGCGGGGATGGTAAAGCAACCATTGGAATATCGCTGGTCCAGTTACCGGTGTAATGGGGAGGGCATTCCCGATCCACTTGTTTCGCCGCATGCGGTGTACGCGGCCCTCGGGTCGGATTGTGACGAACGCCGCGAAGCCTATCGTGCGCTGTTTCGTCACCGGCTGGATGAATGCGAACTTGAAGTGATCCGGGATTCAACGAACAAGGCGTGGGTGCTCGGGAATGCGCTATTCAAGGAGTATGTAGCAGAACTGGTTGACCGTCAGGTGTCGCCGAAGCCCAGGGGCGGTGACAGGAGATCGAAGTCTTTCCGGATCAATCGAGTCTGACCCCATTGAAATCTAGAGCGCCAGTGCTGCGATGGTCGTTAACATGAAAATAATGGCGAGGGTGCGCCAGAAGGCGACCGGGTTGCGTTCGATGAGGGGTTGCTGGTCCAGGCGCGTGTAGTTCGCGTTGGGGTGGGAGAGGTCATAGACAAATTCTGACAGCAGGCTGTGACGGCGTTCGGGGTTGATGGCGACGGCTTTCATCAGCGCGCCGTCGACCCAGGCGGGGATGGCCTTGTTGTGTTCGCGGATGGAAACGTACTTGACGCGGTTGAGGTTACGTTCGGTCAGTTCTTTCGGGTAGGGCAGCTTGCCGCACAGCATTTCGTAGGTGATGACACCCAGTGAATAGATGTCGGAGCGGTTGCTGCCGCCGTGGCCGCGCAGGTACTCGGGCGCCGTGTAGTTGCGCGTGCCGAGCACATTGTCGCGCTCCAGCGGGGTAGTGATCTCGGCGATGCCAGCGATCTTGGTGGAACCGAAATCGATAATCTTCACCACGCCGTGTTCGTCGATCATGATGTTTTCCGGTTTCAGATCCTGGTGGATCATCTCCTGCCGGTGCATGGCGCGCAGTCCCCGGGTAATCTGTTCGACGATGTTGCGCACCTCGTCTATCGAGGGTTTCGGGTTGTCGTGCATCCACTGGCGCAGTGTCTTGCCCTTTACGTACTCGGTAACGTAGTACAGGAACTGGCGGCGTCCGTGCGGTTCCAGCACCTTGAGCACGTGCGCGCTGTTGAGGCGCTTGCCGGCCCATTCCTCGTGCAGGAACTGGTCGATGTATTCCGGGTCGTCCTCGAAATTGACCGAGGGCGTCTTCAGGACCACTTCGCTGTCGGTTTCCGTGTCCAGCGCCAGGTAGACCTGGGTGCGGTTGCTGGCGTGCAGTTCGCGCAGGATGCGGTAGCCGTCCAGCACCATGCCCGGTTCCAGCGGCGGCGGGAAGGGCAGTTGAGTGAGCTTGCGGAAAAACTCGTGCTCGTCGGCTTCCGGGAGGTCCTGTATATACAGCAACTGGGCGCTCAGGTTGTCGTTGCTGTGGTTTATGGCGGCCTTGCGGATGATCGCCTTCACACCCTCTTCGGGTGTCTTGATATTCTCCACCACCAGCCGTTTCAGGGTGGTGTCGTCGACGAAGTCGTGTATGCCGTCGGTGGTGAGCAGGTAGGCGTCACCTTTTTCGACCGCGAACGAGCGGTAGTCGATATCGAGGTTGATATCGATGCCCATGGCGCGGCTCAGGTAACTCTTGTCGGCGCTGACGGTGATACGGTGGTCGTGCGTCATCTGCTCGAACTCGCCGTCGCGCAGGCGGTAGATACGCGTATCGCCGACGTGGAACAGGTAGGCGGTGGTGGATTTGATGACCAGTACGCTGAGTGTGGTCACCAGCCCCTTCGGTGTGCCGTACTGCTGGTGACCCTGGCCGTACAGCCAGCGGTTCAGCGCGCCGAGTATCTTCTCGCCGGAGGTCTCCACCGTCCAGGAGTCCGGTGTACTGAAGTAGTCGTTGAGAAAACCCTGCACACAGGAGTCGGCGGCCTCGCGGCCGGCCTCGCTGCCGCTCATGCCGTCGGCGATAACGGCGGCGACGCCCTTGGCGGTCAGCAACGGCCCCTCGGGAATACGTATCCCGCAGGAATCGTCGTTGCTTTCCTTGGCGCCGGCTTCGGAATGCTGGCCGGCAATGACAGTGAGTTCAGGCATGGTCGCAACGATGTTACATCGTTAGCTGACCTCGATCATCTGTACGGTGCCATCGGGCAGTACTTCGGTCATGTGGCCTTCCGGTTCGTCGAGGAAAAACATCACGGCGACCAGCACCACAACGGCTGAAGCGCCGATGACCAGGAAGAAGGTGCCGGGCGAAACGAAGGACAGCACGGTCAGGAAGGCTACGCCGCCAACGTTGCCGAAGGCACCGGCCATGCCCGCGATCTGCCCGGTGAGGCGGCGCTTGACCAGCGGGATCACGGCAAACACTGCGCCGTTGCCGGCGTTGACAAATATAGAGCAGAACACCACCACGAGCACCGCCGCAGGCACCGACCAGCTGCCGTCGATATGGCTCATCAGCAGGTAGCCGACGGCGAGGCCCGCCATGATGATGACCAGGGAACGCTTGCGCCCGAAGCGGTCGCTGATCCAGCCGCCGGCGGGGCGCATGACCAGGTTCAGGCCCGCAAACACCGAGGCGATCAGACCGGCCTGGACGATGGACAGGTCAAAGGTGTCCTGGAAGAACAGTGGCAGCATGGACACCACGGCGAGTTCCGAGCCGAAGGTCACCATGTAGGCGAGATCCAGTATCGCCACCTGCTTGAATTTGTAGCGTTCGATCTCCGGCACCGGCTTTTTGAACACGTGGCCGTTAATCTGGTAGATGCGAATGGTCTGAAAGATGTAAAGACTGGCCAGCATGGCGTAGATGATATCCACCACCGGCGCGCTGAGCATGCCCAGGTTGGCCGGGCTGAGTTTCCACGCCAGTACGGCCAGTGCCGCGTACAGCGGGATGTTCATGATCAGGTACAGGAAGAAGTCGCCCGGGCTGGTGATCTCAAGCGCGCCGTTGCGCTTCGGTTTGAAGTAGGTCGAGCCCTTTGGCGTATCGCTGGTGGAAAAGAAATACACCGCGGAGTAGATCAGCGCCAGCACGCCAGTGGTGCCGATGGCGTAACGCCAGCCGTCGTCGCCACCGAAGGCGAGCGCCAGTGTCGGCAGCACCAGCGCCGCGCCGGCGGAACCAAAGTTGCCCCAGCCACCGTAGATACCCTGCGCGATGCCGGCCTGTTTGGCCGGGTACCACTCGGTGATCATGCGGATA
>CAYSRA010000117.1:0-5646 GCA_964433205.1 uncultured Thiohalobacter sp.
GCAGCTCACTCGTAATGAGAAGGTCGGGGGTTCGATTCCTCTTTCCGGCACCATAATCTGACTGTAAAACAGCAAGTTGAAGTACCTCTCCCCCCAGTGTTGCTCCGACCTGTTTTCCCGCGGCAAGCGTATGTGTGCGGCCAGGCGGCATGCAGGGCGCGGTGTTTTTCATGTTCCGGTTCTTCGGGAATCCTCCGGCCTTATCCTTCCTGCCTCCGGAATGACGTAATTTCTTACAAAATATCGGGCAGAGTCGGTTTTACTGCGATATTTACTGGCATCAGATTTTTCTGGTGACTGAAAACGGCTGACTGGGTTGTATGGTCCGGATTTTATAGAGAAATGGCTGTTCTCGACCCGACCGGTGTACGTGAATTATCCAGCATCAACGCAGGCAAAACGTAAGGTATCTCAGACAGTTTTCTTGAAAACTTTACAGAAAATTGCACCTTGTCTGTGCGTTGGGCGTTAACGTGCTGATATTATTGGCGAGGGAATACTGGCTTGAATATTGCTTGAAGGGGCTGGTGCAATAACGGGGCGTCATGAGTTTGGCGCTAACAAAAAAAATCCAGGCTATTTGGAGAGAAGTTAATGAAATTACGTCGGTCGGGCAGTCTGCTTGCCTGCATAGCGATTTTGGGAATGGTGACTACATCGGCGAACGCAGCGTTGATTGATGGTTCAATTTCATTAAGTGGTGGTTTTACGCCGGTTGATGCGGGTTCTGTGCCCGCCGGTCTGGACGCCGCAACCGGAATCGAATTTGACAGTAACGCCAGCGTTGATCAGGGCACCGGCGATTTTTCGGGCCTGCCCGGCGGTGCAGTCATCCTGACTGATTTCCAGTTCAGCTCGACGCTTGCCCCCAATCCCGTTGATGTCTGGTCTGCGGGTGCGTTCACCTTCTCCATGAACGCCGTGACTGTCGTATTTCAGAACGCTTCCTTTTTACTGCTGTCAGGAACCGGAACGGTGAGTGCCGCCGGATTCGATGATACCCCGGGCACCTGGGAACTGAGCGCCCAGACCGCCGACCAGAATACATTTTCATGGTCCGCCTCGTCTGCAACGGTAGTGCCAGTCCCGTCCGCCGTCTGGCTCTTTGGTTCGGGGTTGATCGGTATGGCAGGCATCGCGCGGCGCCGAAAAGTATAAGCCTGTACAGCTATGCACGCAGCGGCGGCCCTGGGCCGCCGTTTTTGTTTGTGTGGCGGGAGGTGTTCCGGTGCGCTCGCTCAGTCAAACCGCATCGAAAGATCGACAGCCTTCACGTCCTTGGTCAGTGCGCCGATGGAGATGTAGTCCACCCCGGTTTCCGCGTATTCGCGCAGGTTATCCAGCGTGATGCCGCCTGATGCTTCCAGTTCCGCCTGACCGGCGCTGAGTGCAACAGCTGCCCGGATGGTTTCGATGGCGAAATTGTCCAGCATGACCCGGTCCGCACCGGCCCGTAGAGCCTGTTTCAGTTCATCAAGGTTTTCCACCTCGACTTCAACAGGCAGTGCAGAATCCAGCGCCCGGGCGCCGCTGACGGCGTTGCCGATAGACCCGGCGGCGATAATGTGGTTTTCCTTTATCAGAAAGGCATCATAGAGGCCCATCCGGTGGTTGTGGCAGCCGCCGGCGCGCACCGCGTATTTCTGCGCGCGACGCAGGCCGGGAATGGTCTTGCGGGTATCGAGAATACGCGTATTCAGGCCTTCCACGACCTGTGCATAGCGGTGAGCGAGGGTAGCTGTGCCGGACAGCGTTTGCAGGAAGTTGAGTGCGGCGCGTTCGCCGGTCAGCAGGCTGCGTGCCGGACCTTTCAGTGTGCAGACCACCTGGTGGGGGTCGACGCTTTCACCGTCGGCTGTGTACCAGCGGATATCCACAGTTTCATCGAGATGGCGAAATACGGCATCAAACCAGTTGCGCCCGCATAACACGGCATGTTCGTGGCTGTAGACGCTGGCCTTCCAGATTCCGCTGGCGGGTACCAGTTGCGCGGTGATATCGCCCTTGCCAACATCTTCTTCCAGCGCGCGCCGCACGTCCTCGTCAATGTGCGCTTCCAGCACTTCCAGCAGCACTATTCGGATAACTCCAGCAGTTCGATCTCGAAGACCAGCGTAGCGTTGGGCGGAATCGCGCCGCCGGCACCGCGTTCTCCGTAACCGAGTTCGGGGGGGACGATCAGCTTGCGTTTGCCGCCGACCTTCATGCCGACCACACCCTCATCCCAGCCGGGGATGACGTAGCTGCAGTCGATGGGGAAGCTGAACGGGTCGTTGCGGTCGACGCTGGAATCGAATTTGGTGCCGTCCTCCAGCCAGCCGGTGTAGTGGACGATAGCGGTCTGGCCGCGGCCGGTACACAGCTGGCCGTCACCCTCCACGATATCTTCGTACTTCAGGCCGCTGTCGGTCGTGATCTCACTCATGAATTCGCCTCATCGTGTTGCGGTTTCAAACTGCGCGAAAAATACTCGTTCTTGAGCCGCGATGCCAGTCCGGCCAGCAACAGCAGGCTGAGCAGGTTGGGCAGCGCCATCAGGATGTTGGTGATGTCGGCGATGTTCCATACGAGTTGCAGGGGTACTGCGGCGCCAACCATGACCAGCACGGTATACAGCAGCCGGTAGGGCAGCACCGCTCGTTCGCCGAACAGAAAACTCGCTGAACGGTCGCCGTAGTAGGACCAGGCGATGATAGTTGAGAATGCAAACAGGCTCAGGCCGAAACCGACCACACTGGCACCGGAAACGCCGATGGAACTGCGGAATGCGTGCGCCGTCAGTGCGGCGCCCACCAGGTCTTCACGTTGCAGTGTCCACACGCCGGTCACCACGATGACCAGGCCGGTCATGGTGCAGATCACCAGGGTGTCGATGAACGGCTCCATCATCGCCACCAGACCCTCGCGCACCGGCTGGTTGGTACGCGCGGCGGCGTGTGCGATGGGTGAGGAACCGAGCCCTGCCTCGTTGGAGAACAGTCCGCGTGCCACGCCCCAGCGAATCGCTTCGCCGACGGCAGCGCCGCCCACTGCCCAGGGGTTGAGGGCGTGGTTGAAAATGGTGGTGAACGCCGCCGGTATCTGCGGAAGGTGGTTGATCAGCACCAGTAGCGCGGCGCCGACGTAGAGCAGTGCCATGAACGGCACGATGGCCGAGGCCACGCGCGCAATGCGTCTGACGCCGCCGAGTATGACCGAGCCGACCAGCAGCGCCAGCACCAGTCCGACCAGCCAGGCGAACTCGCGGACTTCAGGAAACAGGTAACCCAGCCCGTCCACCACCGAGTTGGCCTGCACCATGTTGCCGATGCCGAACGAGGCGATCAGCGCAAAGCTGGCAAATGCCATGGCGGTGCGCTTCATCTTCAGACCGTGCAGCAGCGTGTACATGGGTCCGCCGGCGATGGTGCCGTCCTCGCGCACTTCGCGAAAGCGCAGCGCCAGCGAACACTCGGTAAACTTGGTGGCCATGCCAAAAAAGGCGGTGACCCACATCCACAGCAGTGCGCCTGGCCCGCCCAGCGATATGGCGGTCGCCACGCCGGCGATATTGCCGGTGCCGATAGTTGCCGACAGTGCCGTGGACAGCGCCTGGAAGTGGGTGATGTGACCTTCGTGGTGGGGCCGGTCGTAGGCGCCCGATATCAGCGCCAGCGAATGTCGGAAACCGCGAAACTGGACCAGCCCCATGCGCAGGGTCAGGTACAGGCCCATGCCGAGCAGTAACGCCAGGGTCAGCGCGTTGCCCCACAGCAGGCCGGCGATCTGACCGCTCCGCTCGGTCAGGGTGTGGATAATTTCATCCATTGGCGGGGGTTACCCAGGCGGGAAATCGGCGCGTTTCGGAACGTGGCATGCGGCGATTGTAGCGGAAAACGGGGGCTTTTTAGACGTATTCCAGTAAGTTGAGTCGCTGTCCGGTGTTTTCGGTTGTCAATCTGAGCCAGATCAAGGAAAACGCATGTTCTTCCGGTCTAAAATCCACCCTGCCTGTTGATTACCCATACTGTTTGAATTTGTTAGCTTTCCAACCATCGAACGGCCCACTGAATAGGTGTCCACGTCTATGAACGAAATACTGGAATCTTCCCTGGAAGCGAGTGATGTTGCGGTCTGCGTCAAGGATCGCAACAAGTGTGTGTTGAGCCAGAACGACTATTGCCGCGAGTTGTGCGGCGAGCGGGTCGGCGAAAAATGTGAAACAGGATGCATGGAATTGTATGCCAGCGATCGAACCCAGCAGTGGAAGGACTGGGGCAGCCGGGTCTACAAGAACAGTTTCCTGCACGGCAGTTTTTTCGACGTGACCCTGTTGTGTACCTCGGAGAGCATCATTACCTTCCTGCAGCCGCTCAAGGAACGTTATGATATGGCGCTCGCCTACTACAAGGAGCGCGGGCTCACCAAGCGCGAGACCGAGGTGGTCTCGCTGACGATCCGGGGGGTTTCCAACCCGGAGATTTGCAAGACCCTGTCGATTTCCCGGGCAACGCTGAGGACGCACCTCAACAACATCTACCACAAGTTCCGCGATCTCGGCGAGGTGCCGGAGTTTATGCCGGCCAACCGCATCGCGCGATAGTGGTGCTGGCTTGCGCGAATACGGCCTGGCCCCGTCCATGCTGATTTCCACCCCACAGACGCCGGCGCCGCGCGCGGGTGCAGGACCGCACCTGCCCCGTCCGCTGGCGGCGCCGTTTTTGCTGGTTCCCGATTTCGTGGTTTCACGGCTGGTGGCGACGGTGCTGAACCGGGCGCTGGTGCAACAGATCCGGGACGGTGAACTGGATTTTCTGCGCCGGCGTTCGGTGGCAATCCGGGTCCGGGATGCCGGTGTCAGCGTTTACCTGGGTCTGGGGCCCAGGGGGCGACTCGTTGCCCGTCGGTGTGCGGCGAGTGATCTGAGTATTGAAGCCAGCGTGTATGATTTTCTGCGGCTGATCGGGCAGCAGGAAGACCCCGATACGCTGGTGTTTCAGCGTCGCCTGGTGATGCAGGGAGACACCGAACTGGGACTCGAGGTAAAGAACTTTCTCGATGGCCTGGATGTCGAGTCGCTTGGCCTGTACCGGCAGCTGGGCCCGGTGCTGAACCGGCTGTTGCCCGTCTATCGACGCGTATTCAGTTGATACGGTCGAAATAGCGCAGCCGGTATAACAGCCGCGGGTGCTGTTTGTCGTCGTTGAATCCACTCCGGTCATGCAGCACGTTGTTGCTGATCAGTCCCCATCCGGGTTGCAGTGTCAGGCGGTAAATAAACGGATCGTCCGACACCAGCAGGTTTTCCAGTGCCGCCACGGCGGCGTGTGTCTGCGGATTGTCTTTCCATTCTATGCTGCGGCTGCGTGCGGTGTAGCGCATGTGCAGGTGTTTGTCGTGTGTTACTGAAAATACCGGCCCGGTGCGTGCAGGGCGCAACACTTTCCCTTTTACGACGTTGGCGGGGATGGTCATGGCGTCGGGTGCCATCAGCGCCCTGATGTAGACCGGATTCTCGTCGCGCAGGCGTATGTAGGCGATTTCATGATCGAGCAGCGCGTTCTCACCACCTTCACTGGCGGGGCGTACGCAGTGCAGTAGCAGCGCGTGAATCTGCTTGTCCATGCTGTTGTAGTAGCCATCGGTATGCCAGTGGATGGGGCGGTC
>CAYSRA010000117.1:5746-8014 GCA_964433205.1 uncultured Thiohalobacter sp.
TCTGCTTGTCCATGCTGTTGTAGTAGCCATCGGTATGCCAGTGGATGGGGCGGTCCGTATAAGGGATGTAGTGGCCACGCCACTGGTCGTCGACAACCTGCAGGGCGGTGATGCCGTCGTCGTCGGCCCCCATGTTCCGGTCCAGGTGACGCAGTCCAAGTTGTGCGCCCAGCGTGGCAGGGATCAGTTTATCCGGGTCGGTACCGGTGTTGCTGATGTAGACTGCCATGTTAGCCTTGTTGCAGCGGTCGAGAATGGCTTCCCGTTCCGACTGCGTGAGTTGGCGCGGATCGTTGATCTCGACGATGAGTTGTTCCGCCTGTTGCGGGTAGTTTTCGAGTTTGGCGGCCCGCCATGCCTCGTAGGCAGAATTGTTGTTCAGATCGAACGGGCCGGTTTCGCAAATCGGGTTTTTCAACGGCATACGACCTCCTCGCTGGTGTGGCTTGCCATGCCGGGTTCGCCGTGCCAGTAACCATTGCAATAGCCTTCGGGTGCGCAGGGTTGCAGTGCGGCGTGTGCATCCTGCGCGTTCAGTTCCCCATTCAGGCGTTGAGAAAAAATTTCTATTACGCGTTCCGTGTGCTGTGACTGCGGGCTGATACGCAGCACGTCAACGTCAAGTTCGGTCAGTTCGTCGAGTTCCCCTGCCAGGTTGCAGGTCAGTACCGACTGGGTCTGAATGCCATTCAATGTCAGGAAGGCTTTGTCCTCGCGTGTCGACAGTTGCAGTCCGTCGGGATAATCGAGGCAGCGGAACTGGCAGTCGTCCTTGGGCAGGTTATGGGCGCGTGCGGTGAAACAGCGTGCCGAATAGGCGAGCGGCAGTTTGCCCCAGGCGAATACCTCGGTTTCAACGCCAGCCGGTCGATGCTGCTGCATGTCGGCCAGCGCGCTCCGGGATAACTCGACCGAGAGAACCCAGCGCTTCATGCCCCGGTCGGCAAGCACCTTCAGCGTCCGGTGGTTGTAGATGTTGATGGCGGGGCCGGTCACAAAACGGTTTTTGCCCGACAGCAGTTGAACGGCCGCCATGTCGTTTGCCTCAATGGTGAAATCCGGATTTCTGCACAGCGTTCTCAGCGCGCCGAGTTCGGAATCGGCCTCGATGAGGGTCATGCTCGACAGCACGACCTCCTTGCCCGCGGCCTGCAGGTTTTCGGCCAGCTCGATCCAGTCCTCGCCGCGCAGGGCGCGGCGTTTGGCGCACACGGTTTCACCCAGATAGACGATATCGACCGGTGTCGTTTTAATGCGCTCGTAAAAATCCATCAGCTGGTCGCGTTCCCAGTAATAGAGGACGGGGCCCAGCGAAAGTTTCGGTTTTTCAGATACGGCGTTCATGATGTTTTGCTCATTGCCAGGGCCGGTGGTAGGCGCCAAGGGTGGTTTGTGCGCCTTCGGAGACTTTTTGCAGCGCATCCAGCCACGAGCGCCGGGCCTGATACGCCCCCGGGTCGCTGTGACAGGCGTCGAGCGCGGCCCGCCACACCTGGGTAACCTGCCTGACATAGGCCGGGCTGCGCTGGCGTCCCTCGATCTTGATGGCGGCGACGCCGATAGCCTGCAGTTCCGGTAATAATTCGACAGTATTCAGGCTGACAGGTTCTTCGATGGCGTAATAGGTGTTGCCACTCACTTCAAAGCGGCCCTTGCACAGCGTCGGGTAGCCGGCCGCCTCGCCGTCCTGGTAGCGGTCAATGAGGACCTCGTTGAGGCGGGATTCCAGGCCACGGGGGGTTTCCGTCCAGCGTACCGCGGACGCGGGCGAGCAGGCGCCGAAGGTGTTGGGCGACTGACCGGTGACGTAGGAAGACAACAGGCAGCGGCCTTCCACCATCACGCACAGGCTGCCGAAGCCGAATACTTCCAGTGGCACCGGGCTTTCTGCAGCGACCTGCTTCACCTGTTTAATCGACAGGACACGCGGAACGACCACGCGCTGGATGGAAAAATTCTCGTGGTAGAAGCGGATCGCTTCGGCGTTGGTTGCCGAGGCCTGCACCGAGAGATGCAGGCGCAGCTCCGGCCAGCGACTCGCAGCGTAGTCCATCACGCCCATGTCAGCCAGGATCAGTGCGTCGACGCCGAGTTCCGCAGCGCGGTCGACAGCCTGTTGCCAGCGCGTCCAGCCTGCCGGTTGTGCGTAGGTGTTGATGGCGACGAATACCCTGGCACCGCGCTGGTGAGCGTATTCGATACCTTCCTGCGAGCGCTTTTCGTTGAAATTCAGGCCGGCGAAGTGACGCGCATTGGTGTCATCGCGAA
>CAYSRA010000118.1:0-7780 GCA_964433205.1 uncultured Thiohalobacter sp.
CACGCCGCGGTGTTGAAGCTGGAGGATTTCGGTATGCCAGTCCGGTGTCTTCCCGGTATTGACGCGATCACCGTAAACCCTCAAGGCAGTATACTTACCACCGGCCCGACCGGCAGCGAGAAAACGACCACCCTGTATTCGATGTTGCAGCACAATGCGACCGCGGAAAAAAATTACGTCACCATCGAGGATCCGGTCGAGTATTACCTGGATATGGCCGGACAGGTCATGATCCGGGAAAAGATCGGCCTGGATTTCAGTGTTGTATTGCGGGCTATCCTGAGACAGGACCCCGACGTCATTCTACTGGGCGAAATCCGCGATTTTGAAACCGCAGAGGTGGCGTTTCACGCCGCTTTGACCGGGCACCTCGTGTATTCGACCTTACACACGAATTCTGCTGTTGCGACAATCGCGCGCCTGTTCGACCTTGGCTTGAAACCCTATGTGGTCGCATCTGCCCTTGAGGCAATCATCGCCCAGCGGCTGGTCAGAAAAATATGTGAACATTGCCGGGAGCCCTACACTGTTCCGGAGAAGCTTCGTCTCCAGTTGGGTCCTGTATTCCAGTCCGCCGAAACTGAATTCTATAAGGGCAGAGGTTGTCCCAAGTGCAATGGCAGCGGCTACAGTGGCCGGGTCGGACTGTACGAGGTGCTTGTGCCCGATGAACAGATGCGGCATCTGATTTCGTCCGGGGGCAGCGTAATGGAAATTACCGAGTTGGCAGCGGAGCGGGATTACCCGTCCCTGCTTGAAGATGGACGTAACAAGGTCAATGATGGATCGACAACAGCGGACGAGATCCTGAGAGTCCTGGGTCCCCAGGATTTTGTATAAATCGGCAGTGCGGGTTTCGTGATTCAGTTTTATGGATACACTGGATATTCATTACAGGTTCGGGTATGGCGATAATCGGGAGATGGCCTGTACGCTGAAACTCGACTCGCGTACTCTGGAATTGAGGAGCCTTCCGTCGCAGGCTTTGCCGGACTGGACCCGTCTCGGATTTCAGCAGTGCCCGAATTGCCCGCTTCGGCAGGAGGCCTCGCCCCGTTGCCCCATTGCGGAAAACCTGGGGCCACTGATCGGGGGTGAGTTGGGTGATCTGTGTTCGTACTCCGACATACAACTGGAAGTCACCACGGAACAGCGTACGGTATCCGCGTCAACAACCCTGCAACGGGGCATCAGTTCCCTGTTAGGTCTGATAATGGCCACCAGCGCTTGTCCACATACCCGATTTTTAAGGCCGATGGCACGTTTCCACCTTCCCCTGGCAACCGACGAAGAGACCATCTATCGCGCGGCATCAATGTATCTGCTTGGGCAGTATTTTCTGTATCAGGACGGGAAAACTCCAGACCTTTCCCTGGAAGGCCTAAAGCGGAATTACCAGAACCTCCAGGTGGTCAATACTGCGATGGCACGGCGCATTCGCAAGGCAAGTGAACAGGACGCCACAGTAAACGCTGTCGTGCTACTGGATTTGCTTGCGAAAAATCTTCCCTACAGTATCGACGAGTCATTGGAAGAAATCCGCTATCTTTTCGAATGACATCATTTCGACCCGGGCAATTATTTGAAAACCAGTCGCCGAAGAACACGCCGTGGTGGGATTCGTTACAGGGGACGGTTTTCCCGTGTACTCAGTAACATACCATCACGCTCCAGAAATTCGATAACCACATCCAGCCCCTCGCGATTTTTTAACTGAGTAAACACGAAGGGCTTGTCACCGCGCATGCGTTCGCTGTCGGTTTTCATCACCTCCAGGGACGCGCCCACCATGTCGGCGAGATCGATCTTGTTGATGACCAGCAGGTCGGACCGGGTAATACCGGGACCGCCCTTGCGCGGGATTTTTTCGCCCGATGCGACATCGATAACATAAATGGTCAGGTCCGCCAGTTCCGGACTGAAGGTGGCGCTGAGGTTGTCGCCGCCGCTTTCGATAAAAATCACATCCAGGTCGGCAAACTTCTGCGACAGGTCCTCGACTGCCGCCAGGTTCATGGAGGCATCCTCGCGTATGGCAGTGTGCGGGCAGCCGCCGGTTTCCACGCCGACGATGCGGTCCGCTTCCAGCGCCTGCGCTTCGGTGAGAATACGCTGATCTTCACGGGTGTAGATGTCGTTGGTGACCACGGCAATGCTGTAATCGTCGCGCATGGCCTTGCACAGTTGCTCCAGCAGGGCGGTCTTGCCGGACCCGACCGGGCCGCCGACACCGACGCGTAGTGGCGTTGAACGGTTCATGTGTTCTCCTGTTGTTACGATCTGAATAAACGGCTGTACTGGGTTTCGTGCAGGCTGCTGGCGATAGCCAGCGCGGGAGTACTGGCGCCGATGGCGTCGTCACCGACCATAGTGGCGTATTCGATAATCCCGCCAATTTCGGCACTGAGCACATACAGCAGGCGCTGGCCTTCGGTTTGTCCCAGTGGCACCAGTTTGATGGCGGCGGCCACGGCATTTTCCAGCCAGCTCCAGGTGTAGCCCTGCAACAGATCCTTCAGGGCGATACGCCAGTGGCTTGCGGCCAGCGCATAGCCGGCAAGCTGACTGTCCAGCAGGGCGTCGCGCCAGTCTTCCAGTTCGTGCCAGTTGTGGTTGTCCGGCAGGTTCCTGAGTACGTTGTACAGGGCGCGAGCGCGCTGTTTTTCCTCATCCCGCAACTCGGCGGTTTCGCGGCTGGCATACAGCCACTGACTCCAGTGCTTAAACGCGGCGTGGTCGTTCGCACTAACGGCATCGTAGAGGCGGGCCAGTACGGGCAGTTCAAGGTATTGCAGGCTGTCAGTCAGTACCGACTGCAACCACTGCCGGGTGTCTTCTTCACCGGTTGCCCAGCCACACTCGACAGCCCACTCGAAGCCCTGTGAATAGGTAAAGGCCCCGGTGGGCAGGGTGGGGCTGATAAGCTGCAGCAGACGCAGCCCCGGCAGGCCGGTATCATCAGCCAAGGTGAGAGCGCGCAGCGGTTGTGGCGCTGAACCGGGTGCGCACCGTAGCGCTGACCACCGCGGATAATCCCATAACAGCTGCCGAGGTCAACAGGAAGCCGGGGATAAAGCCCTGCGCCATCGCGCCCATTTCCACGCCGTGGGCCCAGCCATGGGCGACCATGAACAGTCCCATAACGGCCACGCCCGACTTCACCTGGCCGGGTTGCCTGAGCCACTGAAGTGCCAGAAATACCGGCAGGGATAACAGAATGGCGCCCTCTACGGCTGCCTGGGCACCCAGCAGGTTGCCCGCCACCGCCCCCAGTCCCAGTGTGCACAGGAGTCCGCCCAGTGCCAGGCGTCTGGATGAGGTCAGGCGCCCGATCAGAATACCGGACAATATCAGCGCTGCGAGGTGATCAAGTCCCGTCAGCGGGTGGCCGAGGCCGGCAAGCAGTCCCGTGGACAGACCATTGTTATGCGCCTGCGCCAATGGCGATACCAGGATCGCGCCAAGAGTGATTACCAGTTTATGGGCTTGTTTCATGGGAGGCTCCTTATTGCTAGCAGTGTTAGTGCGGTTGCGCGTGTTCGTGAGCGTGGTGGTGGCCGTGAGCGGCCTGCTGGTAAGCGCCCGCTTCCGGTTCAAAGGGCGCCTGTTCAACGACAGGCTCGAGCCCCATTTGTCGTAACATGTCATCGAGGACATGGTCGTGCCGGTAACGCAGCCAGCCGGCCTCGATCTGTAACGGGACATGACGATTGCCAAGGTGGTAGGCCGCGCGCGCGAGGCGTGCGAGGTCATCGCAATGCACGGTTGATACGGTTTCGGCGGCGGCGATGACTTGTACCACCAGACCTTCATCGCTGGCCAGCCGGTCGCCGCCACGCAGCAGGGTGCCGCGTGGCAGAAACAGTCCGGCATCCCGGCCATCATCCAGTTCGACGCGCAGTCGGCTGCGTACCCGCTGGTCGATCGGCAGGGTGAGGTAACCGTCGGGCCTGGCGTCCTTGTCAGTGATACGGGTGAGTTCGATCATGGGTGCTCAGAACAGAAAATAGCGTTGGGCCAGTGGTAGAACCTCGGCCGGTTCACAGGTCAACAACTCACCGTCGGCGCGCACCTCGTAGGTTTGTGCATCGACCTCAATGTGGGGTGTATAGCTGTTGTGTAGCAGGTCCTGCTTTTTCACCTCGCGACAGTTTCTTACCGCGCTGACCTGTTTCTGTAATCCGAGTTGTTCGACCACGCCGCCTGCCACGGCGGCGGTCGACATGAACGTCAGGCTGGTCGATGTCAGGGCCTTTCCGAAACTTCCAAACATGGGCCGGTAGTGCACCGGTTGCGGCGTGGGTATGGATGCGTTGGCGTCGCCCATGGCTGCATGGGCAATCATGCCACCCTTGACGATCAATGCCGGCTTTACACCGAAAAACGCCGGTGACCACAGTACCAGGTCCGCCAGCTTGCCGACCTCGATCGAGCCGACGTCGTGTGCGATGCCGTGTGAAATCGCCGGGTTGATCGTATATTTGGCAATGTAGCGTTTTACCCGGTTGTTGTCGTTTCCGTCACTGTCGCCGGCCAGTGCGCCGCGCTGGGCTTTCATTTTATCCGCGGTTTGCCAGGTACGGGTAATGACTTCGCCAACCCGCCCCATCGCCTGTGAGTCGGAGGAAATCATCGAAAACGCCCCCAGGTCGTGCAGGATGTCTTCCGCGGCAATGGTCTCGCGACGAATACGCGACTCGGCAAAGGCAACGTCCTCGGCGATGCCGGGGTCGAGGTGATGACAGACCATCAACATGTCCAGGTGTTCATCGATGGTATTGACGGTATAGGGTCGGGTCGGGTTGGTCGATGAAGGCAAAACATTGTCGAGGCCGCAGGCGCGGATAATGTCCGGTGCGTGTCCACCGCCGGCGCCCTCGGTGTGGTAGGTGTGGATGGTGCGGCCTTCAAAGGCCGCCAGCGTGTCTTCGACAAAACCGGACTCGTTCAGCGTGTCGGTATGAATGGCCACCTGTACGTCATAGGTTTCCGCTACGTTCAGGCAGTTGCGGATCGCTGCGGGCGTGGTGCCCCAGTCTTCGTGCAGCTTGAGCCCCATGGCGCCCGCTTCGACCTGTTCCCGCAGGGCGCCGGGCAGGCTGGCGTTGCCCTTGCCCAGAAAACCCAGGTTCATGGGAAAAGCTTCGGCGGCCTCCAGCATGCGGTGAATGTTCCAGGGTCCCGGCGTGCAGGTGGTGGCATTGGTGCCGGTGGACGGACCGGTGCCGCCACCAAGCATGGTGGTGATACCCGACGACAGGGCCTCTTCGATCTGTTGCGGGCAGATAAAATGAATATGCGCATCGATTCCGCCGGCGGTGACAATCCTGCCTTCGCCGCCGATGACATCCGTGCCGGGACCGATGACGATATCAACATTACTTTGTATATCCGGGTTGCCGGCTTTGCCCACCGCGGCGATGCGGCCGTTCTTGATGCCGATATCAGCCTTGACGATCCCCCAGTGATCAACAATCAGGGCGTTGGTAATGACCAGGTCGGCGACCTTGGCGGAGATGGACTGGGACTGCCCCATGCCGTCACGAATTACCTTGCCGCCGCCGAACTTGACTTCGTCGCCATAGGTTGTGAAATCCTTTTCGACCTCGATCCACAACCCGGTGTCGGCCAGCCTGACTTTATCGCCCGTGGTCGGGCCAAACATCTCGGCATAGGCCTGTCGGTTCATTGTCGCCATTATGATTTCTCCAATGCGCCCATCACGCGACCCTGGAATCCGTACACTGCGCGTTTGCCGGCATAGGTGACCAGTTCGACCCTGCGGCTCTGTCCCGGCTCGAAACGTACCGCGGTTCCCGCCGGGATATTGAGGCGATAGCCGCGGGTCTGCTCGCGATCGAATGCCAGTGCGTTGTTGGTCTCGTAAAAGTGGTAGTGAGAACCGATCTGGATCGGGCGGTCACCGGTGTTGGCAACCTCGATGCTCAGCGTCTGGCGCCCTTCATTGATTTCAATATCGCCCTCACGCGCCCTGATTTCTCCCGGGATAAAGGTGGCCATGTCTATTATGATGCTCCCGGGTTGATGGGTTGATGTACCGTCACCAGTTTGGTGCCGTCAGGGAAGGTGGCCTCGACCTGGACTTCATGAATCATCTCCGCAACACCTTCCATCACCTGGTCAGAACCCAGGATACTGCGACTTTCGTGCATCAGTTCGGCCACGGTTTTTCCGTCACGCGCACCTTCCAGAATGGCGGCGCTGATGTAGGCGACGGCTTCGGGGTAGTTCAGTTTGACGCCGCGCGCCAGGCGGCGCTCGGCCAGCAATGCTGCGGTAAACAGCAACAGCTTGTCTTTTTCACGAGGGGTGAGTTCCATAAACTGTCCCTTTTATCTGTTGTTGTCGGGCATGTTAGTCAGGTCGCCCAGATGCGTGGCGGTACGGCGGGGCGCCCGGGAAGTTGTGGTCGCAGTGTCCGCCAGACCGCAGTCATGTGCTGTTTAAGCGTTTCAGTACGACTCCCCAGTGCACGCACTACCAGAAGACCGTCGACGAGTGTGGCGCCGGTCAGTGTCGATGCCTCCCGGGCTGCGAACCCGTCACGCACCAGAGTAAGGTGGTTTTCATGACACGGGAATGCCAGCAGTGTTGCCTGGACCGGCTGCCCTCGCAAGCCTGCGGCGGCGTTCAGCGCCCGCTTGTGGAGTACGCGCTGGTTTTCCGTCAGCAGCAGTTTCCGGTTATGGTACAACGAAACTCGGGAAGTGAACGCGCCGCGTTCAAATCGCTCCCGGCTCGCCGGGCGACCCAGGCAGGTGATCTCCCAGCCGATAAATACCGCGTCGTCTTCCAGTTCGATGCGGGTAGTGGCGTTGAGGCGGGCGCCTTCAAACAGGATGTTCTCCTGGGGCAACCATTCCAGGCTGGATCCCGCGGCGACGCGCAGGTGTTGTTGCAGCACCGCCTGGTCGCCGGCGCTCGAATAAAACTTCCCCGAGCCGGGCGTCGTGCACAACACCTGGGCCCTGTCCGCAATGTCCAGCTTGATGCCTAGCTGGTCACCCCCCACCACGCCACCGGGGGGGTGCAGGATATACACGTGGGCGAGGTTTCCCTCCGGGTAAAAGGGCCGTTGTACGCGCAGGGGACCGTAATGCCGGCTGTGTGCCAGCACCGTGCGCGCGCCGGCCCGGACAAACCCCAGTTCCAGTTCGGCCCGCCAGCCGCCGGTCTCACTGAGACCGGCTTGCGTTTCTGCCGGCGCCGTATTCATACCGTCAGGTACTCCTTGATCAGCGTTTCGGAGAGTTCATCCACCTGGCCTTTGGCCACCGGACGCCCACGGTCGAGTATACAAAACTGGTCGGCCACTTTTTTTACAAAGGGCAGCTTCTGTTCCACCAGTAATACTGTCATGCCCATCTCGCGGTTGAGTTTACCGATGATAGCGCCGATTTCGGCCACGATGTTAGGCTGGATGCCTTCGGTAGGCTCGTCCAGAATCAGCAGTTTCGGGTCGATGACCAGCGCCCGGCCCACCGCCAGCTGTTGCTGTTGCCCGCCCGACAGGTCGCCGCCGCGACGGTGTCGCATTTCTTTAAGCACCGGAAACAGCTGGTAAATGAATTCAGGTATCTTTCGTGCACGGTCGGGACGGGCGGGCAGGCCGATTTGCAGGTTCTCCTCGACCGTCAACAGCGGAAATATCTGCCGTCCCTGCGGCACGTAGCCAATGCCGTGCCGGGCGCGATGCTCCATCGGCAGCTCGTGCCGTGCCATGTCGCGATAGGTGATTTCGCCAGATGCACGCGGCAGG
>CAYSRA010000119.1:0-7747 GCA_964433205.1 uncultured Thiohalobacter sp.
AGCACATCCAGTTCCGCGAAGAATCCCGCTACCCGGGCTTCTACTACCGCGCCGACTACAATATCGTCGACGAGGAGAACTGGAAGTGCTTTGTTAACTCGGTCTACGACAAGGAGTCCAAGAAGTGGACTTGCTTCAAGCGCAAGCACGTTGACCTGGTCGACAAGAGCAAGCTGTTCAAGTAAGTCCCTGAACAGTTGATTGTTAAAAGGCCCGCGCATGCAAATGCGCGGGCCTTTTTTATGTGCGCCAGGCATTGTGTTCAATGGGGTCAGACTCGATTGAAATCGTCGAAGCCCCGGGTGTTCGCGGCGGCCTGCATTAACCCTTGTTCCTGTGTTTAAACTCCGGAACCGCGAACGTGCTATCCTAGCGGGCCCGGCGCATCAATTTTCAGAGGTAATAAAGTCATGGCTGATGTCGATATCAACATCGAGGAGTCTCCGTTCGAGGCCAGTCCGGTTGCACCGGAAACCTTTGACGAAAACCATGTCATCAAATTCCGTTGCTACAAGGGTATCGAGTGTTTCAACGCCTGCTGCAGCTCAATCGATATCACCCTGACGCCCTACGATATTCTGCGTCTCAAGCAGCGCATGGGCATGACCTCGACTGAATTCCTGAAGAAGTACACGATCCCGTTCGAGTTCAACAAGGGTAGTATCGCCGGCGTCAAGCTGCTGCCGCAGGAAGGCTCGACGGCCTGCCAGTTTGTGACTGATGAAGGTTGCAGCGTCTACGAGGATCGTCCTACTGCGTGCCGCTATTATCCGGTTGGCCTGTTGTCGTTACGCCGCGCCGATGAGAACTTTGACCGCGCGTCCTGGGCGCTGGTGAAGGAAAATCACTGCAAGGGGCATAACGAAGATCGCGAAATCACCATAAAGGAATACCGCGAAGAGCAGGGTCTGGAAGAATACGACGAGCATGGACACGCCTGGCGCCAGCTGGTGCTGAAGATGAAGTCCGCCGGTCCGGCCATAGGGCAACCGTCGCTGGCCAGCCGCCAGCTGTTTTTTATGGCCAGCTATGATCTCGACCGTTTCCGCGAATTTGTCCGCAGCGAAGGTTTTCAGGGTACGTTCAAACTGACTGCGGACGAGCTGCAGGAACTCTACGATGACGATATGGCGCTGATGAAATTCTCTGACCGCTTTATTCGTCAGGTAATGTTCGGTGAGGAAAGTATCGAGCGTCACGATGATGCGCTCGAGAAGCATGTCCGGCGTCGAAAGGAAGTCCAGCAGTTGCGCGAGGAAGCCGACGCGGAAACTCCGTCGGAAGACTAACCTACTGATTTAATTATTATTATCATGTTTCCGCGAAGCCGTCAGGCTTCGCGGCTGCCGTTGCGCGCGCGGGAAATTCATGGTTGATTCGCTGCCGCCGGGCCGGATCGGCTGGTTTTTAGTATAAGTAATAGCTTATTGCTGCAATCAGAATTACTGAATTTATGTTATCTCTTGTTGCTGATAGAGTTCGCTCCTCTTTTATCAAGGGTGTGATGTCCGTGGCTGATTGCGGCCCGGTTCCTGCCCGTACAAACCAGAGGAACGCAGCATGGCACTTGACCAATCCGCCCGTTATTCGGACCTGAGTCTGAAAGAAGAAGACCTGATCGCCGGTGGCAAGCACATCCTTGTCGCCTACAAGATGAAGCCGAAGGCCGGCCACGGTTACCTCGAAGCCGCTACCCACTTTGCTGCCGAATCGTCTACCGGTACCAACGTCGAGGTTTGCACCACCGACGACTTCACCAAGGGTGTCGACGCGCTGGTCTACCACATCGACGAAGCCACCGAGGACATGCGGATTGCCTACCCGATCGAGCTGTTCGATCGCAACGTCACCGACGGCCGCATGATGCTGGTTTCCTTCCTGACGCTGGTGATCGGCAACAACCAGGGCATGGGTGATATCGAGCACGCCAAGATGATCGATTTCTATATGCCGGAGCGTGCCATCCAGCTGTTTGACGGCCCGGCCAAGGATATTTCCGATCTGTGGCGCATCCTCGGCCGCCCGATCAAGGACGGCGGTTACATCGCCGGTACCATCATCAAGCCGAAGCTGGGCCTGCGTCCGGAGCCCTTCGCGGAAGCGGCCTACCAGTTCTGGCTGGGTGGCGACTTCATCAAGAACGACGAGCCGCAGGGCAATCAGGTGTTTGCCCCGGTCAAGAAAACCATTCCCCTGGTAGCTGATGCCATGAAGCGCGCTCAGGACGAGACAGGCGAAGCCAAGCTGTTCTCCATGAACATCACTGCCGATGATTACCACGAGATGTGTGCGCGCGCCGACTTCGCGCTGGAAACTTTCGGCGAGGATGCCGACAAGGTTGCCTTCCTGGTCGATGGTTTTGTCGGCGGCCCCGGCATGGTGACAACTGCCCGTCGCCAGTACCCGAGTCAGTATTTGCACTATCATCGCGCCGGCCATGGCATGATCACTTCCCCCAGCGCCAAGCGCGGTTACACTGCCTTCGTGTTGGCCAAGATGTCCCGTCTGCAGGGTGCCTCCGGTATCCATGTTGGCACCATGGGCTACGGCAAGATGGAAGGTGATGCGGACGACAAGATTATTGCCTACATGATCGAGCGCGATGAGTGTAAGGGGCCGGTCTACAACCAGAAGTGGTATGGCATGAAGCCCACGACGCCGATCATTTCCGGTGGCATGAACGCGCTGCGCCTGCCCGGTTTCTTCGAGAACCTGGGCCACGGCAACGTGATCAACACCGCAGGTGGCGGTTCCTACGGCCACATCGACAGTCCGGCCGCCGGTGCTATCTCCCTGCGCCAGGCCTACGAGTGCTGGAAGGAAGGCGCCGACCCGATCGAGTTCGCCAAGGAGCACAAGGAATTCGCACGTGCCTTCGAGTCGTTCCCGGGTGACGCTGATCAGCTGTTCCCCGGCTGGCGCGACAAGCTCGGCGCTGCGGCCGCCCACAAGTAAACGCGTTTACTTGTACCGTCACAAAAGCCCCCGCTCGCGGGGGCTTTTTTATCCGCCGGTATGCCGGGTAACATCCCCGCACACCGGCACAAACACTACCTGATAATGGAAACAGCGCCATGACAGACATCGACATCGACCAGTACCGTATCAGCGAAGAACCCTTTTCCGAGGAACAGGGCGAGGAAGTCGCGCTGTATGAGGCTGCCTACGCCGAACGTCTGCCGGTGATGCTCAAGGGTCCCACCGGTTGCGGCAAGTCACGCTTCGTCGAGCACATGGCGTGGAAACTGGGCCGTCCGTTGATCACTGTGGCCTGTAACGAGGATATGACCGCCTCTGACCTGGTTGGGCGCTATCTGCTGGACGCCGGTGGCACCCGCTGGATGGACGGCCCGTTGACCACTGCCGCGCGCATTGGCGCCATCTGTTACCTCGACGAGGTCGTCGAGGCGCGCCAGGACACCACGGTGGTAATTCACCCGCTAACCGATCATCGTCGTCAACTGCCACTGGATAAAAAGGGCGAAGTGGTCCACGCGCACCCGGATTTCCAGCTGGTGATTTCCTACAACCCCGGCTATCAGAGTCTGATGAAGGACCTGAAGCAGTCGACCAAGCAGCGTTTCTCTGCCATGCATTTTGACTATGCGCCCGCTGACGTCGAGATCGATATCCTGGTCAAGGAGGCCGGCATCGGTGCCGATGTGGCCGGTCAGCTGATCAAGGTCGGCGAGACAGCGCGCAATCTCAAGGGTCATGGTCTGGACGAAGGTATTTCCACCCGCCTGCTGGTTTACGCGGCGCGCCTGATCAACCGGGGTGTCGCACCTCGTTCCGCCTGCCGTATGGCGCTGGTGGACCCGATCACCGACGATATCGATATCCGCTCCACACTGCACCACGCTATCGACGCCGTGTTCGCCTGATCGCGACGAGACACGTGGAGAACCCGCCCATGGGTATGAGCGACGACCAGCTTGAGTACTATCGCGAGCAGCTGACCTGCAACTTCGAACAGCTCGATCACGTGTTCGCCGACTGCATGGAAGAGGCGGCGGCGTTGCTGTCACCGGACGGTATCAAGGCCTACCTGGAAGGCGCTTCACTGGTGTGCATGATCGGGCGCGGCTTCGAGCCGGTGCTGGTGTACCTCGAAGAGATGCCCGGGGTCGCCGCGCAACTGGGCGAGGACACGCTGGGCCTGATATCACAGACTGTATGGAAGATGTCGCGCAGTCCCAACGGCAAGGCCATCCTGCCGTTCCTGCAGACCGTTGCCGAGGCGGCGCGCCGTCTTGGCAGCGCGGAACTGCTGCAGAACTACGTGGACTTCATCCTCGACTTCATGGAGAAAACCACCGGTTCCATCCATGGCTTCCATACCACCATTCCCAGCCCCGGTTTACCGGTCATGCTGGAGCGGATGCCGCAGTTGCTCAACACACTGTCGTTGCAGGGGATACGCAACTGGGCGGAGTACGGTCTCCGTTATTACGCCGATCACCCGGACCGGCAGCGCGACTATTTCAGCCTGCAGAGTGCCGACAGCCGTGCTGTCATGCAGCGCGAGCGGCACGGCACCCTGTTTGCAGATCACGAACGCCAGCTGGACCTCTATATGAAGGCCCTGTGGCGGGACAAGGAACATTTCGTGCCTTACTCCAGCGCGTTCGACGAGTTGCGCAAACCCATACCCTATTACGATGCGCTGGGTATCCGCGTACCGGACGTGTATGACGACCGCAACGGTATCAGCGGTATCGACCGCTACCGTGCGTTGCTCGCGCATATCGCTGCGCACAAACGCTGGACCACCCCGCAGATTGCTGACAATTACAGTCCGTTCCAGCGCGTGGCCATCGAGTTTTTCGAGGACTGCCGCGTCGAACTGCTGGCAATACAGATCTACCCCGGCCTGCGCAGGATCTTCCTCGCCCTGCACCCGGTACCCGCCGAGGACGGCTGTGACCCGGAAAAGGAATCCTGTATCCGCCATCGGCTGGCCATGTTTTCGCGCGCGGCACTCGATCCCGACCACGGTTACACCAATCCGGACCTGCTGGAATTTCTGCAGCAGTTTCAGGAGCTGATGGCCCGTGACGACCATGGCACCAAAGATGTTGCCGCACTGGCCGTTTCCTATATCGCTCGCACCCGCCGTCAGGCGGACATGTCGCCGAACATTCACTTCGAGGATACCGAGGTGGACTACCGTGATGATAACCGTCACATGTGGCGGTTCATCGAGGAAGGTGACGAGGAGGAGATGTTCCAGGAAGAGCGCAAGCCCGAGTCCGAGCAGGAGATCGAGGGACTGCCGCCGCGCCACTACCCGGAGTGGGATTACCGGAGCAAGACCTTCCGTCCCAACTGGGTGAGCCTCTACGAGAGCCTGCACCCGCCCGGCGATCCCGCGTTCATCGATGCGCTGCTGGCGCGCCACAGTGCGCTGGCCAAGCGGCTCAAGCAGATCATGGATATGCTCAAGCCCCAGCAATATGTGCGGGTACGCTACCAGGAAGAAGGTAGTGAGCTGGACCTCGACGTCGCCATCCGTTCGTTAATAGACTTCAAGGCCGGCAGCAGTCCCGACCCGCGCATCAACATGAGTCACCGTACCGATGGTCGCGATATCGCGGTGACCCTGCTGATCGACCTGTCCGAGTCCATCAACCAGGTGCCGGAAGGTTGCGACAAGAGCATTCTGGAACTGAGCCAGGAGGCAGTGGCGCTGCTCGGCTGGGCGATCGAGACGCTGGGCGACGAGTTCGCCATTGCGGGGTTTTCGTCCAACACCCGCCACGAAGTGCGCTACCAGCATATCAAGGGCTTCAGTGAGCACTGGGGCGACGAGGTCAAGGGGCGGCTGGCGGCTATCAAGGCGGGTTATTCCACGCGCATGGGCGCGGCACTGCGCCACGCCGGGCACTATCTGTCGGCGCGCAAGGCCGACAAGAAACTTTTACTGGTACTGACCGATGGCGAGCCTTCCGACATCGACGAGCCGGATCCAAAGGCGCTGATCCACGATGCGCGCAAGGCGGTGCAGGAACTGGACCAGGACGGTATCTATACCTACTGCATCAACCTGGACCCGCATGCCGACGACTATGTCGGCGATATCTTCGGCAAGCAGTTCACGGTCATCGATCGGGTCGAGCGGCTGCCGGAAAAACTGCCCCAGTTGTTCCTCAGCCTGACGCGCTAGGCCGTTCCCATGCCCGATACGCTGATCGATTTTCTGCGTCACGGTGAACCGGTCGGCGGGCGTCGCTACCGGGGCAACGGTGTCGACGACCCGCTCAGTGAAAAAGGCCGGGCGCAGATGCACGCGGCGCTGGGCGACGCCTGTCCCTGGGATGCAATCATCAGTTCGCCACTGCGGCGCTGCCGCGACTTTGCCGAAGCGCTGGGCAATCGTCACGGTGTACCGGTGAGCGTGGATGCGCGTTTTCGCGAAGTGGGTTTCGGCCGTTGGGAAGGCCGCACGCCGGAACAGATTCTGGCGTCCGACCCCGCTGAATACCACGCCTTCCACGACGATCCGCTGCGACGGCGCCCGGCCGGGGCCGAGCCGCTGGAGGCGTTCGGTGCGCGCGTGGCGGAGGGACTGGATGACCTGTTGAGCAGGCACGCCGGAAAGCACCTGCTGGTGATCGCGCACGCCGGGGTGATTCGCGCAGCCCTGGGCACGGTTTTGAAAGCCGATCCCGCCGCCTGGTACCGCACCCGTATCGACAATGCCGGTGTGACGCGGTTTCGTGTCGGCGTCCAGGGCATGCGCCTGGAGTTCCATAACCGGCCACAGCTGCCGGAGGCAGCCGGACCCGGCTAGTCTCGTGGTCAGCGGGTGTTACAATAAGCAACCATTATAGTTTGTTGTATGTACATAAGGTTGTTTTTACGTGAATATCACCCTGCGCCAGCTGAAAATTTTCGAGGCGGTTGCCCGTCACCTCAGTTTTACCCGCGCCGCCGAGGACCTGCACCTCACTCAGCCGGCAGTCTCCATGCAGATCAAGCAGCTTGAAGAAGTGACCGGATTGCCGCTGTTCGAGCAGGTTGGCAAGCGGATATTTCTCACCGAGGCGGGTCACGAGATGGAGGTCTATTCGCGTTCCGTGCTGGCGACACTGGAAGAAGCGCGACTGGTGTTCGACGAGTTGCGTGGCGTGAAGCGCGGTCACCTCAACATTGCGGTTGCCAGTACCGCCAACTATTTTGTTCCGCAACTACTGGCCGAGTTCTGCCGACGCTTTCCGGGTGTGCAGGTCAGTCTCGATGTGACCAACCGTGAGGGCCTGCTGGGAGCGCTCGACGACAACACCACCGACCTGATTATCATGGGCAAGCCGCCGGAGCGTATCGAGGTGGAGTCCGAGGTGTTCATGGAAAACCCGCTGGTTGCCATCGCGGCGCCGTCCCACCCGCTGGCCGGTGAAAAAGCCATCCCGCTGTCGCGCCTTCAGGAAGAAACCTTCCTGATCCGGGAGAAGGGCTCCGGTACGCGGTCTGCCACCGAACGGTTCTTTATTGAACACGGCCTGTCATTGTCATCGACGATGGAAATGAGCAGCTCGGAGTCGATCAAACAGGGCGTCCAGGCCGGGCTGGGGCTGGGCCTGTTGTCCCTGCACACCCTGGAGATGGAGCTGGCGCTGAAGCGGCTGGTAATTCTCGATGTCAGCGAGTTGCCGATTATTCGCAACTGGTATGTCATGCACCGCTCCGGCAAACGCCTGTCGGCCGTGGCACAGAGTTTCCATGCGTTTGTGAAGGAAGAGGCCGC
>CAYSRA010000120.1:0-7690 GCA_964433205.1 uncultured Thiohalobacter sp.
TGACGACCACTCTGAGTAGCACTGCCGACGCACTCGCGTGGCCGGCAGCATCGGCGGGGAAGGCCAGGATGAACGAACGAAGCATAAAAAACGAGCCAGCGCCATGTCACTGCTGCAGGCCAGACTGCTGTCCGAGGAACAGGAAAAACTGGATTCCGAACAGGCGGCGGGGCGTAAACGGCAGGTCGGCAGCGGCGACCGTTCCGAACGGATTCGTACCTACAACTTTCCGCAGGGCCGTGTCACCGATCACCGCATCAACCTGACGCTGTACAAGCTGGACGACATCATGGAGGGATCACTGGACTCGATCATTGAACCGCTGCTGAACGAGGATCAGGCCGACCGGCTGGCGGAACTCAGTGCGCAGGATAACTGACCGCCCGGTGACCAGCATCGCCCGGGCGCTGCATGACGCGGCCGAACGTCTGCACGACAGCGACACGCCGCAACTGGACGCCGAAGTCTTGTTGGTGCACGTGCTCGGCAAACCGCGCAGTCACCTGCACGCCTGGCCGGAAAAAGCGCTCGACGCCGAACAACTCGCGCAGTTCGAATCCCTGGTAGCCCGGCGCGCCGCCGGCCACCCCGTTGCACACCTCACCGGCCACCGCGAATTCTGGTCGCTGCAACTCGAAATCACCCCGCACACACTGATCCCCCGACCGGACACCGAATTGCTGGTCGAACAGGCGCTGCAACAGTTACCGTGCGACCGGCCACTGCGTGTTCTGGATGCCGGCACTGGCAGCGGCGCTGTCGCCCTTGCCCTGGCGCACGAACGCCGCCACTGGCAGGTGCTTGCCTGCGACCGATCGCTGGCCTGCCTGAACGTTGCACAGCGCAACGCCGCACGACTGGGCCTGACCAACGTGCATTTCCTTGCCGGCAACTGGTGCGACGCCATCGCCGACCGTTCGCTCGACGCCCTGATCTCGAACCCGCCCTATATCGCCGAACAGGACCCGCACCTCGATGAAGGCGACGTACGCTTCGAGCCGCGCAGCGCACTGGCCGCCGGCGTCGACGGACTCGACGAGCTGAGGCGTCTGGCCGCCGACGCCACCCGCGCACTCAAACCCGCTGGCCTAATCCTGCTGGAACACGGCTTCGAACAGGCGAAATCTGTCCGCAACATATTGAAAGAACATGACTTTATAACCGTCGGTAGTGCCCGGGACCTGGCCGGACACGAACGCGCCAGCTACGCCGTGAACGCGAATTGAACTCGGGTTCGCGACTCCCCTGTTTTTGGTATAGGATTTCCCCATGGAACATCCCGACCCGGAAACCGTCAAGCACCGGGAAATCGCATTTTGCGACCCGTCCCCGGGGCAGCAACAGGCACTCGACGCCATCCTGGCGTTGAACGATATCGATGGCGTGCTCAGTGTTTCCCTCGCCGGCGCCAACCGCAATGCTATTCACGTGAGCTACGACCTGCGCCAGATCGATCTCTATACCCTGGAAGCGCTGCTGTTCGAGCTGGGCTTCCACCTCGACAACAGCCTGTTCAGTAAAATCCGCAGAGCGCTGTACTACTACACGGAAAGCAACGATCTGGACAACATCATCACCGGCAAACAGGACAACAGCACCCGAGACATCTTCATGCGCTGCTACCTCGAACGCCGCCACGGCTGTCGCGACGCGCGCCCCGAATACTGGCGCCGCTACCTTTAAACCGGCACACCCTGTTTTTTTCGGCGCGCGGCCGGTATCGTCAACGCATGGACGACACCCAGTTACTTCGTTACAGCCGACAAATTCTCCTGCCCCCAATTGGCACCGACGGCCAGCAGACCCTGCTGGAGGCGCGCGTGCTGATCGTAGGCGCCGGCGGCCTGGGGTCACCCGCTGCGCTGTACCTGGCGGCCGCCGGCGTCGGCCACCTGGTCATTGCCGACGATGACCGCGTGGACATTTCCAACCTGCAACGCCAGATCCTGCACCGCAACGCGGACATTGGCACCGCCAAGGTCGAATCGGCGAAACAGACCCTGGACGCGCTCAACCCGGATGTAGAAATCACGGCCCTGCACACACGGCTGCAGGGGCAGGAACTGAAAACCGAAGTTGAAAAAGCCGACCTGGTGGTGGACGCCTGCGACAACTTCGACACCCGCTTTGCCGTCAACAGCGCCTGCGTGGAAACCTCAACGCCGCTGGTGTCTGGCGCAGCAATTCGTATGGAAGGGCAGGTATCGGTATTCCTGCCCGAAGACCCGGACAGCCCCTGCTACCGTTGCCTGTACCGCGAGGGAGAAGACCCGGAACAGACCTGTGCCGACAATGGTGTGCTCTCACCCATCGTCGGCATCATCGGCAGCATTCAGGCGCTGGAAGCCATCAAGGTGCTGCTCAAACTCGGTGAAACACTGAAAGGCCGGCTGCTGATATTCGACGGCCTGCACAATGAATGGCGCAGTATGAAACTTCGCCGCGACCCGGCCTGCCCGGTATGCGGAGACAATAAACCGTGAAACACATCAAACTCCCCCGCCCGCTGGTCAATCGTATCCTGGCGCTCGCACAGGGGTCGCCCGACGAGGAAATCTGTGGCCTGGTCAGTGCGCGCGACGACGAACCGCAACGTTGTATCCCCATCACCAACGTCGCAGACAACCGCCGCCACCTGTTCACCATGGACCCCGCGCAACAGATCGACGCCATGCGCCAGATGCGCGAACGGGACGAAACCCTGTTCGCCATCTACCACTCGCACCCGGCCGGACCGGCCGAACCCTCCGGCACCGATATCGAGCAATCCGGCTACCCGGATGTCTTGCACCTGATTGTGTCGCTGAATACGAAGGGCGTGCTGGAGTTGCGGGGGTATTTGTTTGCTGGCGGGGGAGCAGAGCCTGTGCATCTGGAGATACTGGAAGACTGACGTGCCACCCGCCGTGCCGCTGAGGACGCCTATACCAGGGGAGCCTCTGATTAATCCAGAATTCATGCATTGCGCACTTCATTCGGGTTCTCAAGTTTTTGCCTCGATACGCCGCTAGAGGCAAAAGGAGTATTAAGGTTTCCAGACCACAGGCCTGTGAAATCAAACGAAAAATCGAAATGCGCATTACACAGATGTCGGCAGAAAAAAAAGCCACCCTGCGCTTGTGCCGGTGCGCACCAGTGGATGAGGCGGCCCAAAGCACGGCAAGGAGCAGACACTCGGGCTTTAATCTTCTGGAACTGCTGATCGTGCTATCCCTGGTTGGCGTTCTGGCGACCATCGCATACCCTTCCTATACGTACTATGTTGACAAGGCGCACAATGCCGAGGCCGCTGCGGATGTTGTGACCATCGCGCAGGCAATCGAACGTTTTTATGTGGTCTCTGGTCGCTATCCCGACAGCCTTGCGGAAATCGCTCTGGACGGAATGCTCGATCCATGGGGCGATCCTTACCAGTATTTGAGGATCTATGGTGGCGGCCTGAAAGGAAAGGGAAAACTGCGCAAGGATAAATCCCTGGTGCCTGTCAATTCGGATTTCGACTTGTACAGCATGGGCAAAGATGGCGCCAGTGCGGCGCCTTTTACCGCGAAAGCTGGCCGCGACGACATTGTCCGGGCCAACAATGGCCGCTACATCGGTCCAGCCGCGGATTACTAGGCAAGCCCGGGCAATGGGCCGCATCGGTGACAGGTTATTCAGCAGCAAGTTCGCCCAGCGAATATTCCTGCTTTTTGTTGCCAGCGCGGTTGCTCCCACGGCGGTTATCGCCCTGCTTTCTCTTACCCATATCTCCAGGCAACTCCACGAGCAAAGTTATGAGCACTCGCGCCAGACCGGCAAGGCCATTGGCATGGAGTTGTTTCGACGTTTATCGATGGCCAATGCGGAATTCAAACAGATTGCCGGGGCCTTGAGCCATGACCCGGCCGGCAACGGTGAGATATTGCCGCGCATCGGAAATTTACACCCGCAAAACCTGACTGACCTTGCATTCATTAACGGGTCGGGAACGATAACCCACCTGCGAGGCCGGTTTGATTACCTGCCGGAATTCACATCGACGCAGTTACATGCGCTCGCGGCGGGCAAGACTGTTCTTTACTTCCTTCAGGTCAATGGGCATCCAGCGGAAGTTATGATGGCCCGCCCGATTGATCCACGAGACCTGGCAAAGGGGGCGATCTGGAGCAAGATATCCTCCGCTTTTCTGTGGTCGGTGCAGGAATTACTGCCGGCGTCCACGGAACTTGCAGTCCTCGCCCCACCGAATGGCATTGTATACAGTTCACAGGCCTCAACCGGGTCGCTCACCCGCACACTTGAGCCCCTGCTTGTAAAATCGATCAGCGGACATCTGGAGTGGTCCGCCGAAGAATCGACCTATCTCGCAAGCTACTGGTCGGTCTTTACCGATCCGGAATTCTCGACTCCCTATCTGGTGGTTATTGCAAGTCAGCCTAAAAACGAGGTAATTGCCCCCATTGTCGGTTTCAGAAATATCTACATTCCGATGCTTATCATGGCGATACTCGCCGTGTCATTCTTTGCGGCAAAACAAATCCGCAAGAGGCTGGCGCCACTGGTCACGCTGCGCGATGCCACGAGGGACATCGCCAGAGGAAACTTTGAGAGGAAAATCAGCATTGCCAGTGGCGACGAATTCGCCCAACTGGGAGAGGCGTTTAACGCAATGGCCAGCAGGCTGGACAAACAGTTCGCGAGCCTTTCCGCCATGGCCGAGATCGACCAGCTGATTCTCTCCTCTTTTGACGCGCGCTATATAATCGAAACCGTTCTTGGCCGTACCACCAGGCTTACGCCCTGTGCTGTGGCGGTAATGCTTGAGATCGAAGACGAACAAGCCGGTAGCGGCCAGCTTTCATTTCGACCAAGTGCATCAGCAACCGGCACTGTCGAAATACAGGCCCCGCTTTCACCTGGCGAGATAGCTTCCCTCTATGACAATCCAAACTATCTTCTGATCGATGATACGACGGCGTTACCTTCGTATCTTCAGCGCCCGGGCCGGGAGGCCGGCGCATCCACGTTCCTGCTTTTCCCCATGTTTATCAAAAAGCGCCTGGCAGCAGCCCTGATTACGGGCTATGCAAGTCCGAATACCAACAGCGAGTTAAATGAGGACCAGCTCCGCAAGCTTGCAGACCATGTGGCCGTCGCCCTGTCCAACGCGAACTGGGAAGAACAGCTATATCATCAGGCACACTATGACGCCTTGACCAACCTGCCAAACCGCGCACTGCTCAAGGACAGGCTGGAGCAGGCAATCGCCCGGTCACAGAGAAATCAGTCTTATGTCGGCGTAATGTTCCTTGATCTGGATCGGTTCAAGCTGGTGAACGATTCCCTGGGTCATGTTGTCGGAGACCAACTGTTGAACAGCACGGCTCAATTGCTCGTGAACACCGTGAGAAGCGTGGATACAGTTGTGCGGTTTGGTGGGGATGAATTTGTCATTATTATTCCAGACATCGAACGCCAGGATGACGTGGTCTCCGAGCTTGGGCGGATTGCAGACAAAATCATTTCCTCCGCAACCGGCGAATTCACGATGGAAAGCCACACGGTACACTCAGAGATGAGCATCGGGATCGCACTGTACCCGAAAGACGGGAAAGCAGTGGACGAACTGGTTAAAAACGCAGATGCCGCAATGTATCACGCCAAGGAACAGGGACGAAACCGATATGAGTTTTTCGCTCCGGAACTCAACGAAGCAGCGCTACATCGCCTGAACCTGGAACGGGAACTTCGCCAGGCGCTGGAGAACAACGAGTTCGTTGTGCACTATCAATCACAGGTTGACTGCCTGAGCGGCAGGCTGGTAGGAGTTGAGGCCCTGATACGCTGGCAGCACCCTGAAAAAGGTACTGTGCCGCCACTCGAATTCATCCCCGTTGCCGAGGAAACCGGCCTCATACAGCCGATTGGTGACTGGGTGCTGGGCGCGGCATGCCTGCAGGTGAAAGCGTGGCGCGATGCGGGGCTTCCCGCAATCCGGGTCGCCGTCAATGTATCACCGCGCCAGTTCAGGAAAAATGACTTCCCCGCAAGAGTGGCTGAAATACTCAAATCCAGTCAACTCGACCCGGGCATGCTTGAACTGGAAGTTACCGAGGGCACGCTGATGGAGGATGTTGATGACACCATCGAAAAACTTGACACATTGAATACCATGGGTGTCCATCTGTCAGTTGACGATTTCGGTACAGGCTACTCGTCACTGAGTTATCTTAGAAAGCTGCCGATTCATTCGCTCAAAATTGATCGGACCTTCATATTGAACATGACAGAGGATCAGAGCACGCAAGCCATAGTCGCCTCTACTATCTATCTCGCGCACCGGCTTGGCCTGGGCGTAGTTGCCGAAGGCGTGGAAACTGACGAGCAAAGAAAATTGCTACAGAACTGGCAGTGTGACGTCTTGCAAGGCTACCTTATCAGCAAGCCGGTTCCCTGTGATCAGTTTAAACAACTGCTTGTCCAAAGCACGAAAAAAACAAAATCCGTTCGCTCCGCAGACTAGTGCCGCGTCCGCGGCACTTCCGGCTGGTCCGCCGCCGCGAACAGACGCTCGACATCCACGGCATCGTAACGGTATTCCTGGCGACAGAATTCGCAACTGACACTGACCTTGCCCTGCTCTTCCAGAATGCTGCGCACCTCGTCATACCCCAGGCCCCGCAACATGTTCTCGATGCGATCACGAGAACAGGAACAACGGAAGCTCACCGGCTCGCTCTCGAACAGCCGCAGGTCTTCCTCGTGATAGAGACGATGCAGGATGTCCTGGGCGGACAGGCTCAACAATTCTTCATCGGTCAGTGTTTCACCGAGCATGACGTCGCGATTCCAGTTTTCCTCGTCACCGGCGTCGCGCGGCAGCCGTTGCAGCAGCATGCCCGCCGCACGTTCACCGTTGGCGGCAAGCCACAGGCGCGTCGCCAGCTGCTCAGACTGCGCGAAATAGTCTTCCAGCGTCGCCGCCAGACTGTCGCGCTCCACCGGCACCACGCCCTGATAACGCTCACCACCTTTGCCGGGATCAATGCTCAGCACCAGTCGCGCATTACCGGTCAGGGAACGAAAACCCAGCCCCTCGACATCGCCATTCCACTGCGCAAGCCCCCGCACTGTACGTGCCGCGGTGGCCTCGATCAGCAACAGACTGAGCGGGCCGTCACCCTGCAATTGCAACTGCAGATAACCGTCGAACTTGATGGTGGCGGACAACAACACCGCGGCGGCCATGGCCTGGCCAAGCAGATCGCGAACGGGTTCGGGGTAGGACTGCCGTTCCAGCACAGCGTGCCAGGTGGCATCGAGCCACACCAGTTCGCCACGCACGTCAGTGTTCTCGAACACGAAGCGACGCAGGCAGTCGGTATCGGGTTTTGTTGTCATGGCCCGGTGCATCCGGGAACTAGTCTCCGGACAACAACCGCTTGAGGATCTTGTTTACTTCGCCCGGGTTGGCCTTGCCCTGGGTGGCTTTCATGACCTGGCCGACAAAGAAGCCGCGCCGTTTTTCCTGGCCACCCTTGTACTGTTCGACCTGTTTCGGGTTGTTGTCCAGCACCTCGCGCACCAGTTTCTCGATCGCCCCGGTGTCGGTACTCTGCTTGAGCCCTTCCTTCTCCCTCACGGTATCGCCCTCGCCCTCGCCCTGCCGCCCGCCGTCCTCCACGAGGCCTTGCCGGAAGGCCTGAGC
>CAYSRA010000121.1:0-4738 GCA_964433205.1 uncultured Thiohalobacter sp.
ATGCATTATCCCTGCAATTACGGCTACGTTCCCCACACGTTATCGCCAGATGGCGACCCGGTCGATGTACTTGTGCTCACTCCCGTGCCGTTGATCAGCGGTTCTGTGGTACGCTGCCGGCCGGTCGGAGTGCTGAAAATGACCGACGAGTCGGGCGACGATGCCAAGGTTCTGGCGGTACCGATCGACAAGCTGTGCAAGGAGTACCGCCGGGTCCAGGATTTCCGGGATCTGCCGCCGAGCGTTCTCGAGCAGGTCGCGCATTTCTTCGAGCACTACAAGGATCTCGACGAGGGCAAGTGGGTGCGCGTGGAAGGCTGGGCGGGCGTCGACGAGGCTCGCCAGGAAATTCTCAACAGCGTCGAGATGTACAAGCGCGCGCCCGAAAAACCCCACTTCTGAGTATTGCCATGAAAGTCTGCATCGTTTCCGACAGTCACGACCACCGCCCGCTGCTGGAAGCCGCCGTGCGCGCGGCCAAAACCGCGGGCGCCGAGGCGATACTGCACTGCGGTGACGTTGTCGCGCCCAGCACGCTCAGCGTGCTGAAGCAGTTCGGCCTGCCGATCCACGTGATTCACGGCAACAATACCGGTGACCTGTATATGATGGCGCGTGTCGCCAACCAGCCGGGTAATAACATCACCTTCTACGGTCAGGATGCCGGCATCGAGTTATGCGGACGCAGGATTTTTATCGTTCACTACCCGCACTATGCACGGGCCATGGCGGCGACCGGTGACTGGGACCTGGTGTGCTGCGGCCATGACCACGAGGTACGGGTGGAAACGGTACCCAATATCAGGGGTGGCGAAACGCACATGGTCAACCCCGGCACGGTCGGCGGTGTTGCCGCGCCGGCGACCTGGGTACTGGGCGACCTGGAGAACATGACCTTCGAAATACGCGGGGTCGAGGTCGGTACGCCGGTGGATGAACGCGCCGCATCGTAACGGATACAACCGATGACCTAGCCGGGGGTATTGTGCTCCACCCAGCGACTGCCTTCCTGCAGCTGTTCCTTCTTCCAGAACGGCGCCCGTGACTTGAGTTCTTCCATCAACCAGCGACTGGCCTCGAAGGCATCCTTGCGATGCGCCGACCAGACGGCGACCAGCACGATCGGGTCGGCGGGACGCAGTTCCCCGACCCGGTGTACGATCAGCGTATCGAGCAGGTCCCACTGCGCCGCGGCATCGGCGCTGATCTTCTCCAGGTAACGCTCGGTCATGCCCGGGTAATGTTCGAGGAACATGCCCTGTACTGTGTCACCCTCGTTGAAATCGCGCATGGTACCGACGAACACGGCGGTAGCACCGACACTTCCATGAGCAGCCGTGTGGTTATTTTGGCGCTCCTGCACCTCGGCCCAGGGTTCGAAAGGTTGACCGGTGATACGGACACTCACCGGGAGCCCCCGGTAACCGGCGGGAAGAACGCCACCTCGTCACGCTCGGAAACGGTGGCGTCGTAATCCACGTACTCCATATTGCACGCCGCCAACACATTGTCCGGCAAGGGTTCTTCCGGCAGCAACAGCGCCCATACCTCGCGGACCGTGGTGTTTTCCGGCACCGACAGCGTACGAACGTCGATACCATGACGCTCGCGCAAACCGGCAAACAATCTGACCTCGATATGCATTTTCCGCTCCCGCGTTGCTTCAGTATCCACAGAACCCTATAGTTACGCCTGATTATGCGTAAAGATTCTGAAAAAACTGCCGGTACAGTGTACCACGCAGCCCCCTCGATTCACCCGGACACAGGCACGACATGGCAAGTGAACTGACCCATTTCAATGCAGCGGGCGAAGCCCATATGGTCGATGTCGGTAACAAGGCCGTATCGAACCGGCGAGCCGTTGCCGACGGCTGGATCGCCATGCAGCCTTCGACCCTGCAACATATTCGCAGTGGCGAAAACAGCAAGGGCGATGTCCTTGGCATTGCGCGCGTCGCCGGCATCATGGCGGCCAAGAAAACAGCGGACCTCATTCCGCTGTGCCACCCGCTGGCACTGACGCACGTAGAACTCGAATTCGAAACGCGCGATGATCCCGCATCGGTCTACTGCTGCGCCACAGTGGAAACGCGCGGCCAGACCGGTGTGGAAATGGAAGCATTGACCGCAGTGCAGATCGCACTGCTGACGGTTTACGATATGTGCAAGGCTGTCGATCGGGGAATGACGCTGCATGAAGTTCGCCTGCTGGAAAAACAGGGTGGAAAGTCAGGCCTCTGGCAACGCACCGCGTCCTGAGGAAGCAGCACGATGATCGGCAACGAGGCAAGGGACAAGCGCCACATGACAGCACCACTCCGTGTTCTGATTGTCGAGGATAGCGAGGACGACACCCAGTTGCTGCTGGTGCGGTTGCGGCGCGCCGGCTATGCACCGGAGTACATCCGGGTCGATAGCGCCGACGCACTTCGCGAGGCGCTGAAAGACAAAAGCTGGCAGATCGTTATTTCGGATTACGCCATGCCGGGCTTCAGCGGCCTGGAAGCCTTGCGCATGCTGCGCGCCGATAACCGCGACACACCGTTCATCCTGGTATCAGGCACCGTGGGCGAGGAAATCGCGGTCGAAGCAATACGTTCCGGTGCCAACGACTACATCATGAAGGACAACCTGGCGCGACTGGTACCGGCCATCGACCGCGAACTGCGCGACGTGCGCGAGCGCGCGGATCGCCGACGCGCCGAAGATGCCCTGTACCAGGAACGTGAACGCGCACTGATTACCCTGCACTCCATCGGTGACGGCGTGATCACCACCGATGCCGACGGGCGCGTCGACTACCTGAACCCGGTGGCCGAACGGGTCACCGGCTGGAGCAACAGCGAGGCACAGGGTCGCCTGCTCACGGAAGTCCTGCCGCTGACCCACGAGGCCTCGCGCATTCCTATTGAAAGCCCGGCCGCAGTCGCCCTGCGCACCGGCCAGGTGGTCAACCTGACCGAGCAATCGCTGCTGATCAACCGCGATGGCCAGGAGTTTCATATCGAAGACTCGGCCGCGCCGATCTTCGACCGCGAGAACCAGGTTATCGGCGCAGTTCTGGTGTTCCACGACGCCACCCGCGAGCGGCGCATGGCGCAGCAGATGTCCTGGGAAGCCACCCACGACAACCTGACCGGCCTGGTCAACCGGCGCGAGTTCGCCGAACGCCTGAACAACCTGCTGTCCGCCGGTAATGGCGGCAACCGGGAGCACGCCCTGCTGTACCTCGATCTTGACCAGTTCAAGGTCATCAACGACACTTGCGGCCACGACGCCGGCGATGAACTGTTGCGGCAACTCAGCCGCCTGCTGTTGCAGAACGTACCGACGAACTCCTCGCTGGCACGGCTCGGCGGCGACGAATTCGGCGTCCTGCTGGAGAACGTTTCTATCGAGCAGGCACGGGAAATCGCCGACCAGCTACTGTCCACGATCAGCAGTTTCACCTACGAGTGGGAGGGCAGTCGCTTCGATGTCGGCGTAAGTATTGGCATGGTACCGATCCAGCACGACACGAAAAATGCATCGCTGGTACTCAGCGCCGCCGACGTCGCCTGCTACGTCGCCAAGGAAGCCGGCCGCAACCGTATTCACGTGTACGAGGACAGCGACATCGATCTCGGACAGCGTCATAGTGAAATGCACTGGGTATCCCGCATCAAGGAGGCACTGGAAGACAACCGCTTCATCCTCTACCGCCAGGAGATTGTGGCACTGGACAGCGAGGACACCACACCCCACTACGAGTTGCTGGTACGCATGCGCGCCTCCGATGGCACCATCATCCCGCCGGGGCTTTTCATCCCGGCCGCGGAACGCTACAACCTGATGAACGCCATCGACCGCTGGGTCATCGACAATGCCTTCCAGCACCTGCGGTCGCTGCAGCAACGCGGCGACGAAAGCGTCTACTCCATCAACCTGTCCGGCAATTCGCTCAACGATGAGGACATTTCCGGATATATCGCGCAAAAAATTGACGAGTACGGGATTTGTACCGGGCAACTGTGTTTCGAAGTGACGGAAACCGCCGCCGTGTTCAACCTGATCAAGGCCAGCCGCATTATCAAGGCGCTGAAAAAACTTGGCTGCCGCTTTTCTCTCGATGACTTTGGCAGCGGCCTGAGTTCGTTCAGCTACCTGAAAAACCTGCCCGTGGATTTCCTGAAAATTGACGGCAGCTTCGTCAAGGACATCAACACCGACCCGATGAACCGCGCCATCGTCGAGGCCATACACCAGGTGGGTCACGCCCTGAGCATCCGCACCATTGCCGAGTTTGTGGAAAACGAAGCCATCGTGGCCCAACTGCGCGACATCGGGGTGGACTACGCCCAGGGCTACCACTTCAGCCAGCCCGAGCCGCTGGTGGACAACAGCAACGTGGTACAGATCGGGAAAACAACCTCCACATCAGTAACCTAGGGCGCGCCAAGGCTGGCCTGGACAGGAAACGCTATACTTCGAACTATTATGCAGTGGATTAAACTCGTTCCGGAAGACGCCGGCATCCAGAACCTTCAGATCGACAGCCGGCGACCTGTTGTCACCCGCGATGTCGACGCGGTGTCACCCTATCCGTCCGCGCACGCCCCGAAAATCGGCGAAGGCAACCGACGCGGCAACGGGCGGCATGCGGACCGTCGCAGCGGTGAACGGCGCTCGGGTGAAGACCGCCGCAAACAGCAAATCCCGGTATTGCTGGATACGCGTTGCAAGCACGACCGCCGCGC
>CAYSRA010000121.1:4838-7641 GCA_964433205.1 uncultured Thiohalobacter sp.
GTCATTCCCAGCCTGGCGATCCACCTCGACCGGGACGTCAACAAGTCGCGCAGCATCAATGCGCAGACCCACCTGCCACCGATCCTGATGCAATCGGATGACACCTCACCGGCAAGTTTCAGGCAGCTGCTGAAAGATACGGCACGCGAACAGCACGACGGGCTGAACATCGAGGAAGTTCTCGAATTCGAACTGTCGCTGTACGACTGCCAGCGCCCCGCGCTGATCGGTCTCAACGGCGAGTTTATCGCCGCTGCGCGACTGGATAACCTGTTGAGTTGCTTTGTCGCATTGCGCGCGCTGATCGACAGCGATGACAGCCAGTCGAAACTGCTGGTCTGCAACGATCACGAGGAGGTCGGCAGCGCATCGGCCAGCGGCGCCGACGGCCCGTTCCTCAAATCCGTACTGCAACGGCTGTGTCCGGACCACGAGGTACTGGCGCGCTGCATCGACCGCTCGTGGATGATTTCAGCCGACAATGCACACGGCATTCACCCGAACTATGCCGACAAGCACGACGCCCGCCACGGCCCGCTGCTGAACCACGGCCCGGTCATCAAGACCAATGCCAGCCAGCGCTATGCCACCAACAGCGAAACCGCTGCACTGTTCCGGCTGCTGTGCGAACAGGTCGATGTGCCGGTGCAGTCTTTCGTGGTGCGCAGCGACATGGCGTGCGGCAGCACCATCGGCCCGATTACCGCCAGCAACATTGGTGTGCGCACCCTCGACATCGGCGTACCGACTTTTGCCATGCACTCGATACGCGAGCTGGCCGGCAGCCAGGACACCGGTTACCTGTACCGGGCGCTGGGCGCATTTTTTGCTTATAGTGGTCAGGCCGGCCGTTAAGAAACACCTGCTGATACCGCTAACGAGGCAGAAATGCGCTGAACCACGGGGCAAGCCGGCCACAAGGCCCGGGAGACGGTGATGTCGGAACAGAAACGCGCGCTGGTCGTCGATGACTCGAAATCCGCACGCCTGGTGCTGAGGCGCATGCTGGAAAAACACGGCATCCTGGTGGATACCGTGGAATCCGCCGCGGATGCGCTGGAGTTTCTCATCGGCAACCGCCCCGATGTGATTTTCATGGACCACATGATGCCCGGTATGGACGGCTTCGAAGCCGTGCGCGCCATCAAGGACAACCCGCAGACCGCAACCATTCCGGTCATGATGTATACCTCAAAAGGCGGCGACCTCTATCTCGGCCAGGCGCGCGCGCTGGGCGCGGTCGGCGTTCTGCCCAAAACCGTGGCGCCCGCCGAGCTGTACAAGTCGTTGCTGCGCATCGGCCTGGTGCGCGAGCGGCGTAGCGCCGATGAACCTGATGCCCGCCGCAGTCAGGACGGTGAAAACGCCTCGGAACGGCTGGAGGATCTGCACCGCCAGCAGGAGATGGATATCCCCGTGGCTGCCGCGGCTTTCAGTGAACACAGATCCGGTGAAGACGAGGAACCGCTCCCCACGCAGGTCCGGCGCCTGCTCGATGAACAACGCGTCGGGATCCGCAAGGATCTGTTGCTCGGCCTGGACACGCTGGCGCGCCAGAGCCGGGAAAAGCTCGACCGCCTGCTGGATGAAAAAATCGCTGCACTGCGCGAGCAGCTGCCGCCGCCCGCTGCGCCTCTGTCGGTGCTGCCGACGGTCCTGCTCGTCGTGCTGTTATTTGTCTCCGTGGCATGGAACTTCAGTGCCCGCAACGAAGCGGCGAGCAACGCGCAACCGGTAGCCGCAAACGTCGCCGCGGGGGAGCAAATGCCAACCAGCGTGTTGGCAGCCGGCGAAACCGCGCCCGCCACGGATGACGGAGAAGATACGGATAACAAGGCGTCGCAAAACCTGCAAGCGATCTGGCAGAACGTCAGCTGGGCCCTGAATCAGGACACCCGTTACCCGTGGAATGAAATTGCACTCGATGGCGCACGCATGCAAATGGTTGGGCAGTTGCTCGAGCGACTTGCCCGCAGCGGTTTTGCCGGCAAGCTGATACTGGAGACCCACGTCGGCGAGTTCTGCCTGCAGGGCAACCCGGACAAGGGATTCAGGCCCGCCGACGACGACACCACGCTGGACCAGTGCAGCGCCATCATGAACCCGGTACAACCCACCGACGCACCGTCCACGCACCAGTCGCTGCCGTTTGCCAACCTGATTGCCAGTTCACCCGCGTTGCAGGACGGCTCGATCTCGCTGGAGATCCAGGCTATCCCGCGCAGCGAGCCGCTGGTCGCCTACCCGCCGCGCGAGGCCGCGACCAAAGCCGGCGAATGGAACCGCGTCGCCGCCGCCAACAACCGCATCACGTTCCGGTTGCTGGCGGAGTAAACGCGGCTTACGTCTTCTTGTAGATCTCCGCACCGCTGTTCACGAATTCGACGGACTTTTCCTGCATGCCCTTCTTCAGTGCCTCGTCCTCGGACACACCGAGTTTGCGGGCGTACTCGCGCACGTCCTGGGTGATCTTCATGGAGCAGAAGTGGGGCCCGCACATGGAGCAGAAGTGCGCCACCTTGGCGGAATCCTTGGGCAGCGTCTCGTCGTGGTACTCGCGCGCCCGTTCCGGGTCGAGGGCGAGGTTGAACTGGTCTTCCCAGCGGAACTCAAAACGCGCCTTGGACATGGCGTTGTCGCGCACCTGCGCACCCGGGTGCCCCTTGGCGAGGTCAGCCGCGTGCGCGGCGATCTTGTAGGTGATGATCCCTTCACGCACATCTTCCTTGTTGGGCAGGCCGAGGTGCTCCTTGGGAGTCACGTAGCAGAGCATGGCGGTGCCGTACCAGCCGATCTGGGCGGC
>CAYSRA010000122.1:0-7483 GCA_964433205.1 uncultured Thiohalobacter sp.
GTCAGGGTGCACGAGTTGTGGCCCGGGTACGGGGGTCGGCGGAGTTCGTGGTTGTGGAGCGGTTGCCCGGCGCTGTAACGCTTGTGAAAATCGTCGCGCTCCAGCATCCGCGCGACAGTGTGGCGGGACGCCAGCTGGATGAGATCCGCCGCGCCCATTTCGTTCATCCAGCTGGAATTGAACATCACCAGGGTCTTTTCGGGGTCGAGGATCCTGAAGATCTGCTGTTCGTAGGTCTTCGCATTCTCGATCACCTCGTCCCGCGTCAACGGCTTGCGGGTCACATTCTTGCCGGTCGGATCACCGATCATGCCGGTGAAGTCACCAATCAGGAAAATCGCCTCGTGACCCAGGTCCTGGAACTGGCGCAGCTTGTTCAGCAGCACGGTGTGGCCAAGGTGGAGATCCGGCGCGGTGGGGTCGAAACCCGCCTTTACGCGTAACGGCTTCCCGGTCTTGAGCCGCTCGACCAATTCCGACTCGACCAGAATTTCCTCTGCGCCCCGCTTGATCTGCTCAAGCGCCTCTTGCTGCGACATCCCGACTCTCCCGGATCCCTGAAAAAATGAGGCGAAAGGGTATCACAACTCTGCCGATAACCGGACGAGGGTGGCATGGTTTCTGCCTTGAATTTCTTCAATCATATTCACCGGTTGACCCCGGCGACCGATGTCAGTTAGGTTTACGCATTCTTTTAAAAGGAATTTCAGTGCAATACAACAACTCTTCACTGCGGGATTACCATACCGGATGGAGTGACAGCCATTCGACCGGACGTTCATCGAGAGGCCTTCGCTGGGCGCTGCTGGGATCCGTTTCCGGCCTCGCCATTGGTCTGTTCTCCCTGACTTCCTTTGATGCAAATGCACTGAAAACCAAAGAGTTATCGCTCCCCGTTCCGTTGCCTGAAGCTGTTTCCAGCGCAGTAAATTCCAGCCTCGACGATGCCGTAGCCGATACCCGACAAGTCCCGCCGGCGTCCATGCAGGCCACGACGCCGGAACCTGCCAAAGGTAAATGGCACGAGGTTACGGTGCGTGAAGGCGACAGTCTGGCGCGCATTTTTTCAAAGCAGAACATTCCGGCCAGCCAGCTGCACAAGCTGATCACGAGCGGCGGTGTCGCCAAAAAACTGACTCGTATCTATCCCGGCCAGGTCCTGCGCCTGCGCACCACGCCGCAAGACGGTCTGCTGGAACTCAAATATGAAATCGATGCGCTGAACCAGATCCAGGTGACCCGCAAGGGCGACGTGTTCGACGCACAGCAGGTGACACGGGAGCCGGAACGCCGCAAGGTCCAGGCGACGGCTGAAATTGGCAGTTCCCTGTTCCTTGCTGCGCAAAAAGCGCATCTGCCCGAGAACATCACCATGGAACTGGCCGGCATCTTTGGCTGGGACATCGACTTCGCACTGGACATCCGCAAGGGCGACCGTTTTACCGTCATCTATGAAGACCTCTACCTGGACGGTGAGCGGATTGGCACCGGCAACATACTGGCCGCCGAATTCATCAACCGTGACAAGGCCTACCAGGCCGTGCGCTACACCGACGCACGTGGCCGCACCGACTACTACACGCCGGATGGACGCAGCATGCGCAAGACCTTCCTGCGCACACCGGTCGCGTTCTCGCGTATCAGTTCGCGCTTCAGTCTCGGACGCAAGCACCCCATCCTGAACACCATCCGCAGCCACAAGGGTGTGGACTACGCCGCGCCGCGCGGCACCCCGGTCAAGGCGACCGGCGCGGGCAAGATCGTGCTGCGGGGTCGCAAAGGCGGCTACGGCAGGGCGGTCGTTATCCAGCACGGCAGTCGCTACAGCACACTGTATGCACATCTCAACAGTTTCGCGCGCGGCCTGCACACCGGCAGTCGCGTGCAGCAGGGCCAGGTGATCGGCTATGTCGGCAGCAGCGGACTGGCAACCGGCCCGCACCTGCATTACGAATTCCGCGTCAACGGCGTGCACCGCAACCCGCTTACTGTAAAACTGCCGGATGCCGCGCCGCTACCGCGCGCCTATATGGCCGACTTCAAGATGAACACCCAGAACCTGCTGGCGCGGCTGGAACTCGCCCGTTCACAGGCTATCGCCCTGCAAGAGTGAACGCGCACCCGCTGCGCCCTGTCACCGTACCGTATGGCTGAGTACTATATCGGCCTGATGTCCGGCACCAGCATGGACGGCATCGACGCGGCGCTGGTCGACCTTCAGAACCCGCTCCCCGACGTGGTTTGCGCGCACACGCTGGCATGGCCGGCCGACCTGCAACAACAACTCACCCGCTGCGTTGATCACCCGGATTCGGTATCGCTGCTCGCGCTGGGGCAACTCGACGCCGCCATCGGGGAAACCTTTGCAAACGCTGCCATGGCGGTCATCCGCGAAGCCGGCATCCCGGCCGAGGAAATACGCGCCATCGGCAGCCACGGACAAACCCTGTTCCACGCGCCGCACGTCACCCCGGCATTCAGCCACCAGTGCGGCGACCCCAACCGCATCGTGGAAATCACCGGCATCACCACGGTCGCGGATTTCCGTCGTCGCGACATTGCCGCCGGCGGACAGGGCGCACCGCTGGTTCCGGCATTCCACCAGGCTGTTTTTGCTTCCCCGGAAAAGAACCGCGCGGTGCTCAATATCGGTGGTATGGCGAACCTGACATTGCTCCCGAACACGGGTGAAGCCGTCAGCGGGTTCGACACCGGTCCGGGCAATGTGCTAATGGATGTCTGGTGCCGCCGGCACCTTGGCAAAGCGCACGATGAAAATGGTGCGTGGGCAGCAAGCGGCGAATGCCTCATCGAATTGCTCGGCCTGCTGCGCGAACACCCGTTTCTGCAACAGGCGCCCCCGAAAAGCACCGGGCGGGAAATGTTTTGCGCCGACTGGCTGGATCTGCAACTGCATCGATTGACAACGACACCGGAGCCGGCCGACGTACAACGCACACTGCTGGAATTCACGGTGACGACGATCCGCGATGCGCTGGACCGGTTCGCCGGCGGCACTGATCAGCTGCTGGTGTGTGGCGGCGGCGTACACAACCGCTTTCTCATGCAGCGCCTGGGTGCATCACTGAAGGGTGTGGAAACCGCGTCGACCGAGGCCCTTGGCCTGCACCCGGACTGGGTGGAAGCCGTTGCGTTCGCCTGGCTGGCGAAGCAGACCCTGGCCGGACTACCCGGCAACCTGCCCGCCGTCACCGGCGCATCGCACGCCGTGATACTGGGTGCCATCTACCCCGCCTGAGTCGGAAAGCCCATGGATTCCGGCATACACCGACGGGATACTATCTGTATTTTCCGTGGCCAGGCTGTAGGAGAAACTCACCGTGCCGGCATCCGGATAGGTGATGGTCTTGACCTTGCCTGAAGGGGTGCAACTGAAACCTGTGGTCTGCAATAAGTGATCGGTGTTCTGGATGTCGCAACCAATCCACATCGCCGCAGCCCTAGAAATCAATCAGCCCCAGCGCCTTGCGCTGGATCACCAGCACGTCGCCGAGGCTGAACTGGCCATCCGGGGCCGGCACGCCACCGATCAGGGGCGCCACGTCGCCGCGCTGGAGTTGCCCGGCCGTCGGGGTACGCTGCCCCAGGATGATCTGCCGGGCCAATAGCACATCGGCCACATTCACCACCCCGTCGCCATTGATGTCGCCATCGGCGATAACCGGGAACGAGGCCGGATCTAACGGGTCGGTGCCAAAGGCAATCTCGTCACCATCGTTCACGCCATCGCCGTCGGAATCCGGGTTGGTCGGATCGGTACCGTGGAGATTGACCTCATCGCCATCGCTTAAACCATCCAGGTCAGTATCGGCCAGGGCGGGGTTGGTGAGATGGATATTGGTCTCGTCGATATCGGTCAGTCCATCGCCATCGGAATCGGGGTTATTGCTGGTGCGCACAGTGATGTTGCCGACTTCATCATAAGAATAACTCAACGTCGGACCGTCGGAGCGTGTCACTGCTGTCAAGCGATTCAGGTCATCGTAAGCGTAGGTAATCGTGTTGGCAGCCAGCAGCGGACCTGCCAGAAACGCGGCACTTGCCAATAGAATGATCTTTAATAAAGCGTTCATCGTTGAGACCGCCCGCAATAGCGCCATTTCGTATGCTCGCAAAGTCACCACCAGCAATCAGACCGCCGATTCCACCAGATATCGCCCCAAAAACACCATTTGCACAAGGTGTACAGACGTTCCAAATGCCGTCAACAAGCTTGCTGCATCTGTATCACCAAATGACGCTGTAATTCCAACATTGACAAGCCCACTTACCAACCCCGTCACACAAGGCACGCAAATTGCTCCCGACGGATCGATACTCGTAATTGGATTCCCCCCACATACGCATACAGGTTTAATCCCCCTTCAAACCCAATCGGATCTTCCGAAATAAACCGCCCCGCCTCCGGATCATAATACCTTGCCCGCATGTACTATTTCCGATCAAACCATATTCCAAGATCATCCCATTTCGAAAGCACGTAAAATACGACGCCAATCGTAATAATCCCTGTCGCCGCAAAAATAATTCCTTCCGCTACCGTACCATCGCGCAAATAATTTCTATACATAAATGCTGGCACATACACTAACCCGAGCAATCCCACCACATAGTGCAGCAGCGTAGCCAAATAAATTGAAAATTTCGTAAAACGGTATTTTTCGCCCATAAGTTTTATAGCTTTTAATAACACCGCATAACCCAGTACCGCCAAACCCACCAAATAACCAAGGCCAACGCTGAGCAAATAGCTTTCCATCATTAGAAACGTTTTCCAGAGCTGGGACGAGAGCCGCGTGCTGGAAACGCATTATTCAATGCACTACCAAAATTAAATATTGCTTGAGTCTCGGCTGTCGCCAAACCTGATGTAACGGTCTGCGCTAAAGCTGACTGCCCCGCCTTTCTAGCAAGAAGACCAAACGCACCCCCCGTTGTTCCCGCAACGGCGGACAAGGCTACGTCTGAAGGATCGACTGTACCGCTTGTAATAAATTGTCCTACAGCGGAACCAACATCTGAAGAAGTGGCTCCAATTAGTAGTGTACCTCCTGCACCAAGAGTTAGCCCAGAAACACCGCCGCCGACTACGCCAATAAATGTGGATGCTGCAATATCGCCCAAACTACCGCCTTGTAATGCTGAAGTTACTCCAGCTGAAACACCACCAATCGCAGCCCCTACACCCGCACATGGCAAACAAAATAGTCCGGATGGATCGTTGTAATTTATGGGATTCCCACCAACATAGGCATACAGGTTCAACCCCCCTTCAAACCCAATCGGATCTTCACTAATAAAGCGCCCTGTCGCTGGGTCGTAGTATCTCGCCCGCATGTAATAATAAGATCAACTATCTTCGCTCGAGAATCGCTTGACGATCTCATGGATCGCTTCATCCTTGCCCGCCACCTGAAAGTCGGTACCATCGCGCAAATAAATCCAGTAGCAAATGGACTCTCTAGGTAAGGAAGCAAACCATTGCTTAATTCCTTTTGGTTGCTTGCACGAACCAACCCGCTCAACATCACTCACAGTGAACTCTAAACCCTTCCGCTTGCCGCGCCACCAAAATTCGACCTGATACAACGTACCGTCGCATTTAATAACCCGCGCCCGATTTATAACATTCAGCATTGAACGAACTACGATAAAACCAACCATGATAAAAAATAACCCCGCAAAAACAGCCAATAGTAGAGTGGTTGTATCCGATGCCCCCTGAATAAATAGAAGAGTCACAACATAAACCCCTATCACTATACCAGAGCAACCAACCCAAAAATTCAGAGGGACAACCCATCGCCTCTTGCCAAGCGATTCATCTATCCAGCAAATTGATAACTCATCTGTAGAAATAGCTCGCAATGTCATGGGAATCAGAAGCGTTTCCCGCTTTGTGACTGACCTTGAGTTCGGTCATATATTGCATTTGCAGCACCAGATGCAAGCCCAAATTGCGAACTAATCACTCCCCCACTGAATGCCTCCAATGCACTTGTTCCTAACGGTAACGTTGCAGCAGCTGCTAACCCACCGCCAGTCGCTGCTATACCTACTGGCACTGGATTAATCGTGCCAGTATTTATAAATTGCGAAGCGGCATTACCAGTACCAGAACCAAAAGCACCGGCGGTAATCTTTGCCGCTGAGTTCAATGATGTTCCAACTAGCTTTGCAGCAGCCGGGCCAAGGAAACCACCAGCGAAACCCGTGGCAGCCGCTATCAAAAGATCTGAAGTTGAAGTATCGCCAAACGAAGCAGTCACGCCGACATTAACGACTGCGCCAACAATTCCAGTTATACAATTCGGACACAATCCGGACGGGTCACTGAATAGCACTGGGTTTCCGCCAGCGTAGGCATAGAGATTGACGCCTGCATCCAGTCCCGCAGGGTCTTCGGAGATAAACCTCCCCGTCCCCGGATCATAATATCTGGCCCGCATATAATACAGACTATCCGGCTCGGCCATCACCCCATACTGACCCACGTATTTAAACGGCTGCGGGATGCCTTCGCCCTGGTTGACGATCTGGCCGTACGGGCTGTAGCTATACGTGTTAACAATCGTTTCCGATGCATCGGTGAGAGCTATGGTGTTGCCCACCGCATCGAAATGATAACTGTAGCTCTGGCCGCCGGGAGTAACCGCGGCCAACAACCCCAGTCCGTGGATGTAATAGCGGATGATGGTATTCGTGTCGTCCGCTTCCGCCAGCAGGTTGCCGCTGGCATCGTAGATGTATTTCGTGGTGACACCGCTGCGGGTGACTTTCAGCCGGTTGCCCACGCCGTCGTAGAAAAATTGGGTGTCGGCCCCGATTTGGGTCAGCCGGTGCTCGAAGTCCCAGCTGTGGTTCGTGCCGTTCTTGTCGGTCTGCTGGCCTTCCAGGTCATAGGCGAAGCTGTCGGTGTCCGTGTTCAGCAGGCGGTTCCTGTTGGCGTTGTAGGTGAACGGCACGCTTTCAGTTGCCCAGTTGCTGGGTACGCTGGGGGCTTGTCTTGTTTCCTGCGTGCGGTTGCCGTTGGCATCCAGGGTGAAGCTGTGGCTGTTGATGAGGGTGCTGTCCGCTTTCCGGCTACTCAGGCCCGTCAGGCGGTCGGCGTTGTCGTAGCTGTAATCGGTGACACTGCCGTTGAAGTTGACCAGCTGAGTGAGCCGGCCCGCCGCATCGTAGCTGTAGGTCGCGGTCTGGCCCAGCCATGTGCTGACCGTGCTGAGGCGGTTCAGAGCGTCGTAGGTATAGGTGACGGTCTTGTTGCCGGGATAAGTCAGGGTGGTGAGGTTGCCGGCGGCATCATAACTGTAACTAACAGCGAACCCCTGCGGGTCGGTCTGGCCCGTCAGGCGGTTGGCGGCATCATAGACATAGCTGCTGGTGCCCAGCGCATCGGTCATGCTGTCTGTATTTTCCGTGGCCAGGCTGTAGGAGAAACTCACCGTGCCGGCATCCGGAT
>CAYSRA010000123.1:0-2361 GCA_964433205.1 uncultured Thiohalobacter sp.
GAATCGCGGCGCTCGGTAAAATACCTCTGCATCGGTCTCGGTGCTATTTTTGCCTACGATTTCTATATCTACTCACACGCCTTGCTGTTCGGCGGTGTCGATCCGTTGCTATGGAGCGCAAGGGGATTCATCAACGCAATCGTCGTCCCGGTAATCGGCGTCGCGGCGGTGCGTGATCCGCAGTGGTCACTGGATATCTTTGTCTCACGTCGCGTCGTGTTCCACACCGCGGCGTTGCTCGGGGCTGGCCTGTACCTGCTGGCGATGGGCGCCGGGGGCTATTTCATTCAGCAATATGGCGGTACCTGGGGCACGGTCGCCGAGACTATCTTCCTGTTTGGCGCGATACTGATGCTGATAATCCTGCTGTTCTCGGGTCAGTTGCGTGCCAGCCTGCGCGTGTTTATCAACAAGCATTTCTTTCACTACAAATTTGAATATCGTGAGGAATGGCTGCGCTTTATCAGCACGCTGACCTCGTCAGAGCCGGATGAAAAGCTTCGCGAGCGAACCATCAAGGCCATTGCCGACGTGCACGAATGCCCCGGCGGTGCGTTGTGGTTGTTCCGTGATGCCGGCCGCTATCGGCCGGTTGCCAGCTGGCAGATGCCGATCGATGAAGACAGCATGTCCATCGAGGCAGACAGTTCGCTGGTACATTATCTGCGCGACGAGGAGTGGATTGTTAATTGCGAGGAATACCGGTTATCGCCGCAGTCCTACGAGGGGATGGAACTCCCTGCCTGGCTGGAAAAGATTGAAGCAGCCTGGTTGATCGTGCCGTTGGTGTTCCACGAGCGCTTGTCCGGTTTTATTGTTCTTTCGCGGCCCCGCGTGACGCACTCCATGAACTGGGAGGACTACGACCTGTTGCGCATTATGGGCAGGCAGTCTGCCGCGCACCTTGCGCAGCTGGATGCGGCGCAGGCGCTGTCGCAGGCGCGCCAGTTCGAGGCCTGCAGTCGTTTATCGGCCTATGTCATGCACGACCTGAAAAACCTGATCGCGCAACTGTCGCTGGTGGTGACCAATGCCGCCCGTCACAAGAACAATCCACAGTTCATGGAAGATGCCATCCAGACCGTCGAGAATTCAGTCAACAAGATGAACCGTCTGCTGGCGCAGCTGCGCGCCGGGCGTGACCCGGAGCAGAACCTGGCCCTGCTGGATGTGTGCGAGGTGCTGGGTGATGTCGTGGAAACCATGTCAGCTGGCCAGCCGCTGCCCAGACTCGACTGCCAGGCCACCGGGTTGCACATCCAGGCTGACCGCGACCGGTTCGGTGCGGTGGTTGGTCACGTGGTGCGCAATGCCCAGGATGCAACGCCCGATGATGGCATGGTGATTGTCAGACTCTTCAAACAGAACGACCACGCGGTGGTCGAGGTGCAGGATACCGGGGAGGGCATGGATGCGACCTTCATACAGGACCGCCTGTTTCGTCCCTTTGATACCACCAAGGGGAAATCCGGAATGGGAATAGGAGCTTACGAGACCCGTGAATTCGTCCGGGCGCTGGGAGGCGAGATCGAGGTGCTGAGCCGGGTGGGCGAAGGGACAACTTTCAGGATGCGGATTCCGATTAGCGAAGAATCAGGAAATAGTGTAAAGTCGCCCGACAAGAGCAAAAATGGAAGCACAAATGACCGACCAATCAAGGAAATTGCTGGTTATTGAGGACGACCCGGGTCTGCAGACCCAGTTGAAGTGGTGCTTCGAGGGATACGACGTCATTATCGCGGGCGACCGCGAGACCGCCCTCAATGAGGTCAGCAAACATCATCCGCCGGTCGTGACGCTGGATCTCGGCCTGCCACCCGACGCGGATGGCACGGGCGAGGGTTTCCAGGCGCTGGAAGACATTCTGAGTCAGGCGCCTCACACCAAGGTCATCGTGGTGACCGGCAACAATGATCGTCAGCATGCGCTGCAGGCGGTCAGCATGGGCGCCTACGATTTCTTCTACAAGCCGATCGACGCCGATTTGCTCGGTTTTATCGTCAATCGCGCCTACCGTCTGCACGAACTGGAGGACGAAAACCAGCGCCTGCACTTCAGTGGCGGTGATTCGCCGCTGGAAGGCGTCATTACCAGCAGCCCGCAGATGCTCAAGATGTGCCGGACCGTGGAGAAGGTGGCGCCATCCGATGCCTCGGTGCTGGTGCTCGGTGAGTCGGGTACCGGCAAGGAGCTGATCGCGCGCTCCATTCACTCGCTCAGCGGACGCACGGACGAGCGTTTTGTCGCCATCAATTGCGCGGCAATTCCGGAAAACCTGCTGGAAAGCGAACTGTTCGGCTACGAGAAAGGTGCATTCACCGGTGCGGTAAAGACCACGCCCGGCAAGATCGAGTCCGCCAA
>CAYSRA010000123.1:2461-4546 GCA_964433205.1 uncultured Thiohalobacter sp.
CGTGACGGCGATGCCCTGCTGTTGTCGCGCGTGTTTCTGGAAAAATTCAGCAAGCAGATGGGCAAGCAGCAGCACCGCTTCAGCAAGGACTCGCTGTCGGCTATCGAGGCCTATCCGTGGCCGGGTAACGTGCGCGAGCTGGAGAACCGCGTCAAACGCGCCGTGATCATGGCCGAGCACAAGCAGATTTCGGTATCGGATCTGGAGTTGGGCGGGGCCGGCGACGATGACACCCGCACCTTCAACCTGCGCGAGATCCGCGAGCAGGCTGAGCGTCAGGCGATCGTGCGTGCCATGGGGCACGTCGGCGGCAAGATATCCCAGGCGTCTGAATTGCTGGGGGTCAGTCGCCCGACCATGTACGACCTGATCAAGAAGTACAGCCTCAAGTAACGGTTACCGGGTGGCCGCAGCGCTGCCACGATATTACGGGTTCTTTACCCGTCGGATGACCTCAAGAAACTCATCCGGCTTCTTGAAGCCGACCACGCTCAGTTCCGGCCGTTCCCGGCCGCTTTCATCGAAGAACAGGATGCCCGGTGGCCCGAACAGCCCGAAACGTTTCAGCAGCGCCTTGTCGTCGGCGTTGTTGCGGGTCACGTCGGCCTGCAGCAGGACAAAGCCTTGCAGCGCCTGTTGTACGCGCGCATCGCCAAAGGTGTACTTCTCCATTTCCTTGCAGCTGATGCACCAGTCGGCGTAGAAGTCGACCATGACCGGTTTGCCGGCGCGGGCCGCCGCCTCCAGTTCCCGTTGCAGGTCCGCTACTGAGTGGATCTGTTTGAACGCCAGTACGTGACCGGGTTGGGTGCCAATGGTCTGGGGGCTACCGCCGCCGGTGAGGTTTTCCAGCGGGTGCAGCGGGTCGCGACTGCCGCTGGCTGCGCCGACCAGCAGAATGGCGCCGTAGACCAGTGACACCAGGCCCAGGCCTTTCCACAGCCGTGACCAGCCGGTCGCTTCCACCGGCAGTGTATCCAGCGCGCCCAGGTAGACCGAGGACATGATCAGCAGGGTGGACCAAAGCGCCAGGGTCAGTGACGGTGGCAGGATGCGTTCCAGCAGCCAGATCGCGACGGCCAGCATCAGTACGCCGAACACGGCCTTGACCCGGTCCATCCACGGGCCGGCCTTGGGCAGCAGTTTGCCGGCGCCGACGCCGATCGCGATCAGTGGTGCGCCCATACCCAGGCTGAGCGTAAACAGTGCCAGCCCACCGAGGACCGCATCGCCGGTCTGGCCGATATAGATCAGTGCGCCGGCCAGCGGTGCCGCCACACAGGGGCCGACGATCAGCGCCGACAGGAAGCCCATGATCGCAACGCCGGTCAGGCTGCCGCCCTGCTGACGGTTACTGACACTGGACAGCCGGTTCTGGATGAACGAGGGCATTTGCAGTTCGTAGAAGCCGAACATGGACAGCGACAGCAGCACGAACACGGCAGCAAAACTGACCAGCACCCAGGGGTTCTGGAAAGCGGCCTGCAGATTCTCGCCAAACAGTCCCGCCACCACGCCGGCGGCGGTATAGGTGGCCGCCATGGCCAGTACATAGACCAGTGACAGGATGAAACTCTTGCGCACAGTGATCGACGAGCCCTGTCCGACGATGATCGAAGACAGGATGGGCACCATCGGGAATACGCAGGGCGTGAACGACAGCAGCAACCCGAAGCCGAAGAACGCCAGCAGGATTGCAACCATGTTGCCGTCCGCCAGCCGCCGGGCAATGGCGTCCTGTTCGCTCAGGGCAATCGCCGGGGCAGATTCTTCGGGCGTGGCGGTGGCCGGTGTGGATGTATCGGTCGTTGCCGCGGCGCTGCTGCCGTCGGCGGGCGGCAGCATCAGTTCGACGCGCTTGCTGATCGGCGGGTAGCACACCCCGGCATCCGCGCAGCCCTGGTATTTCACCAGCAGCGTGATCGGCGTGGCGGGGCCGGCCTCGCGCTGCAGCTTCAGGTCGACGTCCACCAGGTTGTGGAACACCTGGATGTCGCCGAAGAATTCATCGGTCTTGTGCTCGCCTTCCGGCATCTGCACCGGCTTCAGCGTCACCCCCGGTACCGGCGGGTCGATGGCGAATTC
>CAYSRA010000123.1:4646-7462 GCA_964433205.1 uncultured Thiohalobacter sp.
TGTCGGGGGCGGTGCAGAACACCAGCTGGATGTCGTCGGGTGAAGTCATAATGGGCGCACCATACCGAAGCATCGCGGACGCGTACAGGTCGCCCGTCGGGGCGCTTGTCGCCATCCCGGTAGCCGGGTATGGTGCCGGCATGAACCCCCTGACAATATTGTTCCTGCTGTTCCTGTTCGTTCCCATGGTGGAGATCTACTTCCTGATCAAGGTCGGGAACGTCATTGGCGCCATTCCCACTATTGCGCTGGTGGTGTTTACGGCGTTGCTGGGGGCGTTTCTGTTGCGGTTGCAGGGCTGGATCACCCTGCAGCGTACGCGTATGAGCCTCGCCCAGGGGCGGCTTCCCGCCATGGAGATGATGGAGGGCGTCCTGCTGGTGCTGGCCGGCGCGCTGCTGCTCACCCCGGGCTTCGTGACCGACGCTATCGGCTTTCTGCTGCTTGTCCCGCCGCTGCGAAGGGCGTTGATCCGCTGGTTTATCAGCCGCTCTTCCGTGCCCTTCGAGCCGCCCCCGCCCCCGGGGGCGGGCGAGCCGCGCGGGCACGGCCCGCGTACCATCGAGGGCGAATGCCGCCGCGAGGACGATTAGTCCCGTTTTCGGCATTTTTCTGCTTGACTCTTCAACCCGGCTGACTATTATTAGCACTCACTTAGGTCGAGTGCTAATAATGTGCTCGCAAACAACCCAGACAGTCTTGATAAGGAGAAATCTCTGATGAACCTTCGTCCACTTCATGATCGAGTGATCATCAAACGCATGGAAGAGGAACGTACCTCACCGGGCGGCATTGTCATTCCCGATACCGCCGCTGAAAAACCCAGCCGTGGCGAAGTCATTGCAGCCGGTAACGGCAAGCGCAACGACGCCGGCGAGATTGTGCCGATGGACGTCAAGGTCGGCGACAAGGTGTTGTTTGGCAAGTACTCCGGCACCGAGGTCACCGTCGACGGCGAGGACCTGCTGGTGATGCGTGAAGAAGACATCATGGCCATTATCGAGTCCTGATGTCCCCGCTCCGCAGCTAACAGAATTGTATAGAGGAATAGTAAAATGACAGCCAAAGATGTGAAATTCAGTGATGAAGCCCGCCAGCGCATGGTCGCCGGCGTGAACATTCTGGCCGATGCCGTCAAGGTTACCCTGGGTCCCAAGGGCCGTAACGTGGTACTCGAGAAGGCTTTCGGCGCCCCCACCGTCACCAAGGACGGTGTCTCCGTGGCCAAGGAAATCGAACTGGAAGACAAGTTCGAGAACATGGGCGCGCAGATGGTGAAAGAGGTCGCCTCCCAGACCTCCGATATCGCCGGTGACGGCACCACCACCGCGACCGTGCTGGCCCAGGCCATCGTTCGCGAAGGCATGAAGGCCGTGGCCGCGGGTATGAACCCGATGGACCTGAAGCGTGGTATCGACAAGGCCGTGATCACCGCCGTCGGTCACCTGAAGGAACTGTCCCAGCCCTGCTCCGACACCAAGGCTATCGCCCAGGTCGGCACCATTTCCGCCAACTCTGACGAGAACATCGGTCAGATCATCGCCAAGGCGATGGAAAAGGTCGGCAAGGAAGGCGTTATCACTGTTGAGGAAGGTTCCTCGCTGGAGAACGAACTGGACGTGGTGGAAGGCATGCAGTTCGACCGCGGCTACCTGTCCCCCTACTTCGTCACCAACCAGCAGAACATGCAGGCCGAACTGGAAGATCCTTTCGTGCTGCTGCACGACAAGAAGATCTCCAACATCCGTGACCTGCTGCCGATCCTCGAAGGTGTCGCCAAGGCCGGTCGTCCGCTGCTGATCATTGCCGAGGACGTCGAGGGCGAAGCCCTGGCTACCCTGGTGGTCAACAGCATCCGCGGTATCGTCAAGGTCTGTGCCGTCAAGGCGCCGGGCTTCGGTGACCGTCGCAAGGCCATGCTGCAGGATATCGCTATCCTCACCGGTGGCCAGGTGATTTCCGAGGAAGTCGGCCTGTCGCTGGAGAAGGCTACCCTGGACGATCTGGGCAGCGCCAAGCGCATCCTGATCACCAAGGAGAACACCACCATCATCGACGGTTCCGGTGACAGCAAGGACATCGAGGCGCGCGTCAACCAGATCCGCGCCCAGATCGAGGAAGCGACCTCCGATTACGACAAGGAGAAACTGCAGGAACGCGTCGCCAAGCTGGCCGGCGGTGTGGCAGTGATCAAGGTCGGTGCCGCGACCGAAGTCGAAATGAAGGAAAAGAAGGCCCGTGTCGAAGACGCGTTGCACGCCACCCGTGCGGCCGTCGAGGAAGGCGTGGTCGCCGGTGGCGGCGTCGCGCTGCTGCGTGCCCGGGCCTCCATGGGCGATCTGACCGGCGACAACGCCGACCAGAACGTGGGTATCGACATTGCCCGTCGCGCCATGGAAGAGCCGCTGCGCCAGATCTGCTCCAATGCGGGTGACGAGGCGTCGGTGGTGCTCAACAAGGTCGTGGAAGGCAAGAAGCAGTTTGGTTACAACGCCGCGACCGGTGAGTACGGCGACATGCTGAAGATGGGCATCCTGGACCCCACCAAGGTGACCCGTACCGCGCTGCAGAACGCGGCATCCGTGGCGGCCCTGATCATCACCACCGAGGCGATGGTTGCGGAACTGCCCAGGGATGAAGCCGGTGCACCGGGCGGTGGCATGCCAGACATGGGCGGCATGATGTAACCCGCCACCCTGTCCGTGAGTGACGAAAGCCCGCCGCAAGGCGGGCTTTTTTATGGTGCGCCAGGCATGGCGAAGGAAAAAGGGGACGGAGGGATTAAATTTTAATCCCTCCGTCCCCTTTTTCCAAAA
>CAYSRA010000124.1:0-7454 GCA_964433205.1 uncultured Thiohalobacter sp.
AAATTTTAATCCCTCCGTCCCCTTTTTCCACAATGGATCGGACGGGCGTTGCGGTGGCCGTTGTTACAGGTCGGGGATTGATTCACCTGCGAACAGCTGTTCGATGGCTTCCCGTTCGCGCACCAGGTGCGCCGTGTCGCCATCCACCAGGATTTCCGCCGGCCGCGGCCGGCTGTTGTAGTTGGACGCCATGGTAAAACCGTAGGCACCGGCAGAGCGTATCGCCAGACGGTCGCCCTGCGCGAGTGTCAGTTCGCGGTCCTTGCCGAGGAAGTCGCCGGTTTCACACACCGGGCCAACAATGTCCCAGTGCTTCGTTTCGCCCTCGTGGGGGATGACCGGCACGATGTCCTGCCAGACCTGGTAGAGGGCCGGGCGCAGCAGGTCGTTCATCGCCGCGTCGACAATGGCGAAGTTGTGGGCGTCGGTTTCCTTGAGATACTGCAGTTCGGTCACCAGGATGCCGGCGTTGGCGGCGATGGCGCGGCCCGGCTCGATGAGGATTTCCCGGTCGCTGCCGGCCAGACGCGCCATCAACGGGCGCACATATTGCGCGGGCAGCGGCGGGTGTTCGTCGCGGTAGCGCACACCGAGACCACCGCCGAGATCCAGATGGCGGATCCTGATGCCGTCGGCCTCGATGCGTTCCACCAGTTCCAGCACCCGGTCCAGTGCATCCACGAACGGTGCGATCTCGGTGAGCTGGGAACCGATGTGACAATCGATGCCGTGAACGTCCAGGTGAGTGCTGTCCGCCGCCTGCCGGTATGCGGCGCGCGCGGCATGCACGTCGATGCCGAACTTGTTTTCCTTCAGGCCGGTGGAGATGTAGGGGTGTGTGCGTGCGTCCACGTCCGGGTTGACGCGCAGTGACACCGGTGCGCGCACACCGTGGGCGCCGGCGACCTCGTCGAGGCGTGCCAGCTCGGCGGTGGACTCGACATTGAAACAGCGGATCCCGGTTTCCAGCGCGGTTTCCATTTCCGTGACGGTTTTGCCCACGCCGGAAAATACAATGCGTGACGGATCACCCCCGGCCTTCAGTACCCGCGCCAGCTCGCCGCCGGACACGATATCAAAACCGGAGCCGAGTTTTGCCAGCAGCGCCAGCACGGCGAGGTTGGAGTTGGCCTTGACCGCGTAGCACACCAGGTGCGGATGGTCGCCAAGCGCTTCATCGAAGGCCGTCCAGTGGCGTTCGAGCGTGGCGCGCGAATAGACATAGAGCGGTGTCCCGTACTGGTCGGCCAGCATGGAGACATCGACCTGTTCGGCGCGCAGGCGGCCGTCCTGATATTCGAAATAGTCCATGCGGAGTTACTTTTTCTTTGCGTCGTCGTGTTGTTCGGTCCGGTCGGGCAGGTACAGGTCGCCCTTTTGCCCACAGGATGACAGCATGGCGCCGATGCCGGCCACGCCGATAACCAGCCAGAGGAGGTAGCTTGCCCAGCAGGGTTTCATATCCAATAGTCCTTGAGTGACTGGCGGGCAGTATACGAAGCTGGCGGCAAAAGCCCAAGTCGAACCGAACCGTGGTTGCGGGTACCATGCGCTGCAATGGACAGGGCGGGGAAAAAACCATGCTGGAAATGTTGGAGATCGAACCGCAGGGCGAGGCGAAGCGCTCGGTGATCTGGCTGCACGGGCTGGGTGCCGACGGTCACGATTTCGAACCGCTGGTGCGCGAGTGGGGGCTGGCGGACCGGCTCGGGGTGCGCTTCGTGCTGCCACACGCGCCGCATCGCCCGGTCACGCTCAACGGCGGCATGGTAATGCGTGCCTGGTACGATATCTATGACCTGTCGTTCGACCAGCAGGAGGACCGCGAAGGGATCGAGAGTGCGCGCCGACACCTGTTGTCGCTGATCGAACGCGAGAAGGCGCGTGGTATTTCGTCCGAACATATTCTGCTGGCGGGGTTTTCACAGGGTGGTGCGGTGGCGCTGCATACGGCACTGCGCATTGCCGAGCCGCTGGCCGGGGTGCTGGCACTGTCGTGCTATCTGCCGCTGGCGGATACGCTGGCGGCGGAAAAGCGCGCTGACCCGGAACAACTGGTGATCCGCATGGACCACGGTGAGCAGGACCCCGTGGTGCCGATACGCGCCGCACAACGATCGCGTGACGTGCTGGAGGCGCAGGGCTACCATGTGGACTTTCATACCTGGCCGATGCAGCACGGCCTGTGTCCGCCGCAACTGCAAAGCCTGTACGGCTGGCTGGTAGACCGGCTGGGTTGATTCAGGTCAAGGCGCCCCTGGCGGCGCTGGAGGAGAATTCCCGACCATGAACAGACGAATATGCGTTTTGCTTGCCGCGCTGGCACTAATGGCCACGACCGCCGGCGCCCGGGCGGCCGGGCCCGACGGCGAGGCGCTGTACCAGCAACACTGTGCGGCCTGCCACGGCAGCGACGGCAGTGGCGGTGTCGGTATTCCGCTGAACCTGCCGGATTTCCTTGCGGTTGCCAGCGATGACTATCTTCGCAACACCTTGCGTCATGGCCGGCCGGGTCGTGTCATGCCGGCGTTCCCGGCGCTCAGTGAAGATCAGGTCAGTGCCATTATCCGCACCATTCGTGGCTGGTCGGGTGCGCCGGCACCGAGATACGACAACACGCCACTAAAAGGCGGTGCGGCGCGTGGCAAGCAGCTGTTCACGCAGTACTGCGTGGCCTGCCATGGCGAGCACGGTCAGGGTGGCACCGGCACTGGCGTGACATTCTCGCGGCCGCGCGAAGCGCCGGTTATGGCGCCTGCGCTGAACAACCCCGGTTTTCAGCAATCCGTCAGCGATGCCATGCTCAAGGCGACCCTGTTGCGTGGCCGGCGTGGCACGCCGATGCCATCCATCAAGGCGCTGGGGCTGACCGAGCGCGACGCCGACGACCTGGTGGCCTGGTTGCGCCAGCTGCCGTCCGACAAGAGGCCGGCGCGCACCAGCGATTCACCGATCATACGCATGGAGTCGCCCTACAGTTTTGAGGAAACGCTGGATAACCTGAAGAAAGCTGTGACGGCGCGTAATTTCCGGGTCATTCGCGAGCAGACACTGGATTATGGATTTGTCGACCCGGACAAGGAAGACAAGCGTCAGTACATTGTCTACTTCTGCAGCTTCTCGTTCCTCAATGAAGCCTTGTCGATCGACCCCCGTGTCGGGCTGTTCCTGCCTTGCCGCGTCACCATCCAGAAAACGGAAAACGGCATTGAGCTGGTCACCATCAACCCGGAAAATCTCAGTCACCTGTTTAATAACAGCGAACTGGACAAGGCCTGTGCGCGTATGCACCGCCTGTATATCGAGATCCTTGAGGAGGCGACGCTATGAATATGCCGAGAGCCTGGCTGGCCGGCCTCCTGTTGTTACTGGCGGCCAGTGTGAATGCGCAGGATCTGTACATGGTGCGTTCACAGATGGCGTTTCCCGAAACGATGATCGCGTTGCAAAAAGCCATTCGTGAGCAGGGCTACACCCTGTCGCGCGTCCAGCGCGTCGACATCGGGCTGAAAAAGTTCGGGTTCAAGACCGACCGTTACCGCGTGGTGTTTTTTGGCAAGGCCGAGGAAATCAAGAAATACAGCAAGCAGTACCGTGACCTGGTGCCCTACCTGCCATTGAAGATCGCAATTTTTGCCGAAGGGGACGAAACGCTGGTGCTTGCTTCGAGTTTCCGTCACCTGCGCCCCTTTTACCCGCAGCCGGAACTCAGCAGGCAATTCGATGCCTGGGAAGCGGATATCCAGAGTATCCTCGAACAGGTGCGCCTCAGCGAATAACCCTGTTAGTCCGGCTGGCGTTTCCGCAACTTGTGCAGCGAGTCATTGAGTAGTCTTTCAATGCGTTTTTTCTGATTCAGGAAATGAATGGTCTGCACGCCGGTGCTGGCCTCGCTGGCCAGTACCGATGATGACAGGTCGATATCCGTGATGTAGATCGGGTAACGGCTGCCGCTGCCGCGTTGTTTGGTAATGTACCTTGCAACCGTGAGGAAGATATTGTCACCGTGTTCCAGCACGGAGAACTCACGCTCGTTACAGAAAATGCTGAACGTTCCCTGGGCGCCGTCATCCGGGCTCCCGATCACCTGTACGTCGAGATAGTGGCTGTCGGTCCAGCGCGAGGTTCGTTGTGTTTCCGGAAACCACTGCCCCATGTTGTCGCGCACGATGCGGTAAAATTCGGTGTCGTCATCGTCAGACAGGCTGCCCGGCTGGTGCATGTTGCGGATCCGGTAGCGCACGGTCTCCAGGAAACGCTGGAACTGCCCCAGCAGCGTCTGCCGGTCATGGAACACGCTGCGCTGGTGAAACAGCGAGCCGCGTTCATCGAGTATCCACACTTCCGCATAGCCGTGGTCCAGACGGTAGAACAACTGAACCACGCCTTCGCGATTGTGCTTCAGCGCGATGCCAAGCGGGGAGTTGTCCAGTGTCTGTGCATCGATGTGGATGGGGCTGAACGCGGGCTGCGCCTGGCCGAGGTGATCGAGCAGGGCTTCGCGGGAATCCAGTTCCAGGTAGCGGGGCACATCGTTTTCACACTGGAGTACAAAGTACTGCTGGCCAATGCGCAGCGCGTAGCGCGCGTGGCGTCGCCAGTAGTTGCGGTAGAAGAATTCGGCAACATCCCTGAACAGGTCTTCGATGCGTCGCGCAATGATAGGCCCGCGCGAAGACGAGAAACTGAAGCAGGGAATTGGCGGTGGTGTGGCGCCGCTGGTCACCGGCAGCCAGGAAAAATAATCGCACAGGCAGTCCATTAGCGCAGTATGGCCGCTGTAGCGGAACGTCAGCAATTCGCCCCACGAGGTCAGCGCCACCATCTGGAAACTGACAGCCAGGTTTTCCCACTGACCGCCATAGCTGAGCGGGTCAATGCGTTCGCTGACCAGCTGCATGCCGTTACGGGTCAGTTTCGACATCGGGTCCTGGGCCAGGTTGATGAACAGCCCGGCCTGGCGTAGCGTGGCCTGCCTGGCGAGTGCGCGCATGTCGGTGTCCGGCAGTTTGCCGCCGGGGAAAAGTTGTTGCAGGCACTCCAGCACGCAACGCAGTTCCCACTGGGTAAGGCAGCAGTCGGTCGGGTGAATGCTCATGGTCGAAGGGTTGCGATTGATGAGACCGTTGAAATGGCACCAGGCCAGCAGTTCCAGCAAGCCCGCTGAGCGTTTCAGCGGTTCGTGCTGTTCCGCGTCGCGCTCCAGAACCGAGCCGCGGTAGATGGCCCAGCCGTGCTGTCCCTGGTCGCTGATGTAGTGCAGCGACAGGCGCTCTTCCGACAGGTCACTGGAGACGCCCGGGTTGATCAGTTCTATTTTGCCCGCCTTGCGTTCGAAGGCGACGTAAAGTTTCCTGCCGAGCAGATTGAGGTCATCGGCATTGATGGCGATTTTACTGTGGTCATTGTCGCGCCCGAACTGGGACAGGGCCCGGTAGCTGCGGGTGAGTTCGTCGACCAGCAGGCGGCGTTCATCGAGCACGCGCTTGATCTTCCACTGCTGGCGTTTATCGAGCGTCGCCAGCTTGGCCTGACTCCAGCCCCAGCTGTCGACCAGCTGGCGAATCGCTTCGCGGCGCCACGATTGCGCCAGCCCGACGTCCGGTTTGCTCATTGCTTCGTTCACCTTGAAGTAGAAGCAGCGGCGTGCGAGATCCAGACGTTCCATCTCGCGACGGGAGAACAGGTACTCCTCTACCGTATTGCACATCATTACGTAGGGGTCGAGGTGGTCGAGTTGTACGTCGGCCTGGTGCACCAGCTTCTTGAAGCGCATTGCCAGCAGGTCGATGTCCGGGTACTGGTTGGCGTAGGCTTCCATCAGCAGGATTTTGAGTATGGATTTATACGGCGAATCGACGGCCTTGTAGAGCTGCCATAGCGTGGCACCAAAAAACTCCTCGCTCGGCAGTTCGGCAAGTCCACCAAAGTCCACGATATCGCCGGCCTTGATGAATCGGTTGATGACCAGCTTGTCGACGTATTCGTCGTAACGCGACTCATACTCCGGCGGCACCAGCCACCACACCGGGAAGCGCCCCGCGATCAGCAGTCCGGTACGGTAAAACTCGTCCAGCAAAAGATGGTGTTGTGAACTGCCGGCGTTCTCGTTGGACAGCTGCTGGTGTTCCTGGTCCCGAAACGACACGTCGTCCATGAGAAAGAAGTGCACTTCCAGTCCCAGTGATTCCGCCCAGCCCTGGATGCCATCGGCCTTGTCGCGCAGCGCCGCAATATCCTGTTCCGGCAGGCCGGGGCGATGACATATCCAGATATCGAAATCGCTGGCGCGCGAGTAGGCGATGGTGCCGGTGCTGCCCATCATGTACAACGCGTGGATCGAGTAGCGACGTTGTGCGCGACGCTGGTAGTTGAAGCTGCGCGCCAGCTTGCGCGCTGACTGGATACAGCGTTTGCCCGGCGCGTAGTCGGATATGCCGCACGGTGTTTTGTTGGACAGGTAGCCGGGCAGCATCGGATGGTTGATGTGAAACAGCAGCGGCAGCACTTGCATGAACACCTGCTGGCGCATTTCCAGTGATTCACGCACCCGCCGCAAGCGGTCCTGGTTGATCGCCAGGAAGCGGCGGCGAACGGCGCGCAGCTCGAGTGCGTCGATTTCGATGGCCGCTCGCTGCTGACGGCCGAACTCCGCCCTGACGACGCGGTTGTCATCCCCGTCGCGCACAGACTGGCGTTTTCCAGCGGTTTTATGCGGGGTGGTCACCGGGCGGTTTGCCTACAGCGCGACCGGGTGCGGGTTGTGCGCGGAGCGTTCCTGTTCCAGCGCCTGGTTGGCGCGCCGGAGCAGGGTGGCTGCATTGTCGGTGCGTCGCCAGCCCGTTACGCCGTACAGGATCGATGGCGTGCTCCCGGGGAAATCGCGCTGCGCCAGTTCGTCAATCCGGGCGCGCAGTTTTTCCGCCAGTTTCAGCGCGGAGTCCTCGCCGGTTTCGGGCAGTACCAGCAGGAAAGCCTGTTTTTCATCGCAGCCCACCAGGTCCGCCCAGCGCAACTGGTCCTTGAGCAGGCGTGCAATCTGCTTGCGCAGTGCGTCCTGATCTTCGCTGGTGTGGACGTCGATAACGACCACGGAAATGGGACTGTTGTAGCGGCGTGACCGGGCCACCTGCGGCTCCAGTGCCAGCATCACGCCACGCTGATTGAGCAGTCCCGTGAGTGCGTCGGTCAACGTTTGTTCGCGCAATTCCTCGCGCAGCACCTGCTGTGACTGCTCCAGTGTGATCTGGCGGGTGATATCGATGAAATAGCGGATTTCCAGCGGGTCGTCACCGCCGGTCGTGCCCCGAAGGACTTCTAAATGGCGAGACTGCGCGCCCGCATCCACCCACTCAAGCCGGTTTCCCTCACCCCGGCAGGCGCGGAGCGGGCTGCCAGCAGCGCCACGGCCTCCGAATCACGCGAGTCGCTTCGGCGACAGTTCCGCGACCAGG
>CAYSRA010000125.1:0-7386 GCA_964433205.1 uncultured Thiohalobacter sp.
CGCGCTGGCCGCCACCGGGCGCGACATCAAGTTCGACCTGGGCCGCATCGAGGGCTACCGCAACTTCTGCAACAAGCTGTGGAATGCCGCCCGCTACGTGCTGATGAACACCGAGGGCAAGGATTGTGGACAGGACGGGGACGAAATCGAACTCAGCAACGCCGACCGCTGGGTCCTGTCGCTGCTGCAACAGACCGAACAGCAGGTCATCGACAACATCGGTAACTACCGGCTCGATCTCGCCGCCCAGGCCATCTACGCCTTTATCTGGGACCAGTACTGCGACTGGTACCTGGAACTGTCCAAGGCGGTACTGACCGATGAAAACGCCAGCGAGGCATCGCTGCGCGGCACACGGCGCACGCTGGTGCAGGTACTGGAAACCATCCTGCGCCTCGCCCACCCGATCATCCCGTTCATCACCGAGGAAATCTGGCAGCGGGTTGCGCCCCTGGCCGGTGTCGCGGGCGAGACCATCATGCTTCAACCTTACCCGGAGCCGGATGAGTCCCTGATCGACACAGTCGCCAGCGCGGAAATCGACTGGGTGAAGCAGTTCGTGCTGGGGGTGCGCAAGATCCGCAGCGGTATGAACATCGACCCGCGCAAGGCACTGCCGGTGCTGCTACAGAACGGCAGCGAAACCGACCGGCAACGCCTCGACGCCAACCGCGCCTTCCTCACCTCGCTGGGCCGCATCGAATCCATCGAGTGGCTGGGCGACAAGGAAGGCCCCGAGTCCGCCACTGCCCTGGTCGGCGAGATGAAAGTACTGATCCCGATGGCCGGCCTGATCGACAAGGAGGCCGAACAGGCACGCCTCAACAAGGAACTGGAGCGCAAGCGCAACGAACTGGAGCGCACGGAAAAGAAACTCGCCAACACCAGTTTTGTGGACAAGGCACCCGCCGCCGTGGTGGAGAAAGAGAAAGCCAAACTGGAAGATATCCGTACCATCATCCGCCAACTGGAAGAACAGCTGGAGAAGATCGCAAAACTGTAGCCCCCGCTGGCACCAGAAGGACCACACAAAAAAGCCCCGCGCACTGGCGGGGCTTTTTGTCGAGCAATGCCGCTACGGTGGAATCAGGCCGCTTTGCGCCGCGCTACACCGGCAAGACCCAGCAGACCGCTGCCGAACAACCATACCGCGGCCGGCACCGGCACGGGGGCAACTTCAAACCGTGTATCGAAGCTGGCGGTATCGCCGGCCGACAGGGTAAAGGACAACGCGAGACCGATGTCGTTAACCGTGCCGGTATAAGGCAGCGGGCCGTCGGCAGTCGAAAAACTTCCCGTGCAACCGGTGCCACTGCAGATGACCGGAGCAAAAGCGGCTGTCGACAACGGCATAACATCGGCGCCGTTGATCTGCCCAAACCAGCTGTCCACCGAGAAAGTTACGCTTCCGTCACCACTGGTATCTTCAAAACCCGCGGTCAGGTCCCCTGACATGTTGCCGTTGGTAAACACCGGCGAAACACCGAGGCCGAAGTTGATCGTGAATGTCTGGGTGGAGAGACTCATGTTCTTTACACTGAACACCGCGTCGATGAAGGGATCAGGGTCCGCCATGACCCGCCAGCTGTAATTCCAGACGCCGGCCATATCGAAAGAGCCCATCATGGTGGTGACATCGGTTTCCACATTCCAGGAGACGCTGCTCGAAACCGTTGTATCAGCCAGGTTACCGGTAAAATTAGTGAGCGTTTCCATAGCCGGCACGAGAGCATTGACACTGTTGTTGAGCGCCGTGACAGGTGCAGCAGATACCGTTCCGCAATACCCCAGGGCGAGCGCACACAAAACATGAGACCTTTTGACCACCTGAAACTCCTCCATACGAAATAATGCGAATTGCTTATGATTTGTTGCCAGTTCAGATTGCAAGAAACATACCCTTGATCGAAATTAACCTAACAGACTGTTTTTGTTTAATAATCCTTGAGATAAACAACCGTCCAGTCGACATATATGTAAATATAATCGACACCCGGGCAACACGTGAGACCCATTTAATCCGGGTATTAATCAGCAGGTTATGCTCAACCCGACCAGTGCATGACGTTCTGTCAGATTTCCCGACGATCCACGACCAAAAGGCAACGCCACCCTCGCAAGGAAGGGACCGACATCATTGTACAAACCCCTTCAACACCATATCCGTGAAACTGACAATCCCGACCACCCTGTCACCATCGACGACCGGCGCGCGCGACAAACCGAACTGTTCGAACATCCGCGCACAGTAGCGGATATCCATCGCCGGTCGAACCGACACCACCGGCTTGGACATGATCTCATAGACGTTGACCCGCTCCGGTGAACGGTCGCGCGCGAGCACGTGTTTGGCGATATCCGACAACAGCACCATACCGTATTCATCGTCCTGGTGACGCTTGTCGACAATCAGGCACTTGGTCTCGACGTGCTGCATGGCCTGCAATGCATCGTGCACCGTCACCTTGCCGTCGATCAGATCAAACTCCGACTTCATCACGTCGCGCACCCGGACGATCTTGCGGTCGCTCATAACTCTTCCTCCACACGGTTCACCAGTTCCATCACCTGGTGCTGAACGCCCACGGCATCCTCAACGTCAATCTGGAATGCAATGCCGGTACCCGGTGTTTCGTCAAAACGACCCACCCGGCAAACCGTTTCCAGAATCTGCCGGCTCAGGTGTTCCTCGACCAGGAACAGCAGTACATCTCGCTGGGTCTCGAGCGACAGGCCAAGAAATGTTTTGCTTTTCACCATACCCTCGCCACGCGCATTGCTGATGACAGTCGCGCCGGTCGCACCTGCGCCACGCGCGGCATCCATCACCTTGTCGGTCTTGCTGTCTTCCACAAAAGCAATAATCAGTTTGAAATGCATAAGGCATCCAGCTCCCCGGTTAACTGCGTTTTGCACGCCGGGCACGAAGCTCCGACAACTGCGCATACGCCATCACACTCATTACCGGAAACAGGCTGGCGAACGCAATCAGCCCGAATCCATCGATCAGTACATTCCGTCCCGGCACATTCTCCGCCAGCCCGAGCCCCAGTGCCGCGACCAGTGGCACGGTGACCGTCGATGTCGTCACACCGCCGGAATCGTAGGCCAGTGGCACAATGATCCGTGGCGCGAACATCGTCTGTACCACCACAACGATATAACCCACAATAATAAAATAATGAATGGGCAAACCCGTTACGATACGCCACGCGCCGAGTGAAATGCCAATGGCCACGCCGAGTGCCACCGACACCCTCAAGCCCCACACGCCGACAGAGCCACCAGACACCTGGTTGGCCTTGATGGCAACCGCCATCAATGAAGGCTCCGCAATAGTCGTCGAAAAACCGATCGCGAAGGCGAACAGGTAGACCCAGTAATAATCCGCCCAATGCAGGGCCCCGGCAAGGGGCCCGGCACCCGGGAAAATAAAAGCGGGATCGGTCAACTGCATGGCCATCACCCTGCCGATCGGGAACAGCGCCCTTTCCAGGCCCAGCAGGAACAGCGCCAGCCCGATCAACACATAAATAAAACCGATAAACATCTGCCGCAGGTGGGCCGGTCGCTGCCGAATCACCAGGAACTGAAAAACGACAATGATGATCGTGATGGGTGCCACATCGCGCAGGGTGTCGAACAGCGTGCGCAGGAAATCTGTCAACAGACTCATTGCACCACCATGCCGTAGATCATGACGAAAAATATCGGCGTCAGCGACGCCAGTGCGATCAGACCGAAACCGTCGACCATTGGACTGCGCCCACGGATCGATGAAGCGAGCCCCACACCGAGCGCCGCCACCAGCGGCACGGTGATCGTCGACGTCGTCACACCGCCGGAGTCATAGGCAATGCCGATGATCTCCTGCGGCGCGAAAAAAGTGATCACAACGACCAGCACATAACCACCGGCAATCAGCCAGTGCATCGGCCACCCCTTCAGGATGCGCAGCACACCAATCACGATGGCAAGGCCCACGGAGAATGCGACTGTCAGGCGCAGACCGTCGGCGTAGGCTGTACGGGCCTCGGCACTGGCACCGATGGCGCCCGCCGCCGAGGCAATATCGGCGGCCTCAGCGGCAACCGCAATCAGCGCAGGCTCGGCCACCGTCGTGCCGAACCCGAGCGCAAAGGCAAACAACAGCAGCCAGCCCAGACTGCCCTTGCGCGCCAGCGCCCAGGCCAGCGACTCACCGATGGGAAATAACGTCATCTCAAGGCCGCTGATAAAAAAAGTCAGGCCGAAGACAACCAGCAGGACACCAACGACCAGATTCAATAGGTCGGGTATCGGCTGTTGCAGCACCACCAGCTGGAAAAACATCACTACCAGCACCACCGGAAACAAATCGCGGGAACTGCTGGCCAGTGCCCCGGCAAACGCGCGCAGTGACGCTCCCATCAAGCAGCCCGGGTCAGGATGGCTGCACGGCGCTGACGACCAGCTGGACGAGACCCCACACCGCCAGGACGAACAACAGGGTCGCAACCGCACCAACTGCCAGATAAGTTGATACTTTCCCCTGTTTAAAGTCCTCATGGTGCTTCTTGCTGCTCTGCACACCAAACATCGAGGCGGCAACGCTGCTCACGACACTGAACAGCGATTGTCCCCGCGGGGACGACGGTTTTTCCTGTTGTGACATGCAAACTCCCTGAGCCAAAATGTAGCGGACTGGCGGACTGTACGTTAGTCCAGTGAATGCTATTGAAATCCGGCACTTAAGTTTGAACCAAAGCGGCCGTTAGCTACAAGCGACGCCCGAAACAAATTATTTTAAGCTAGATCTTTCAAGGCGTTAGGGAGGCTGTATACCCCGGTAGTGCGGTTGGCAGGGAAGCTCCGCAGTGAATTTTTTCTGCTGTGATGATTTCTGGAAATCCTGGGAGCACCGTATGCCGACGGTCGTGATACTCGACGGGGAACTTCTCCGGCGACAACATCTGGTCAAACTGATCACCCGTATTGATCCGCACATTCACGTCGAGACCTTTGTTAATCCCGAGGCCGCCATAGCCTGGTTGCGGTGGCACCCGACCGATCTGGTGATATCAGACAGCCAGTTCAGCAATGTGCCGGCCACCAACATTATTGCCGGCATTCGCCAGCTCCCGGATTGCCGGGACCTGCCCGTTGTCATGCTGACTCCCTGCGATGATCTCGATTGCCGCCGCGATGTATTGAACGCCGGGGCGACCGACCTGCTTGCCACGCCGCTCGACGAACTGGAGTTCGGCGTACGCTGTAAAAACCTGCTGACCTGGCGCAACCAGCAAAAAATCATCCACCAGCGCGCACGCTGGCTCGAGAAGCGGGTATCCGAAGCCACCAGCGAAATCCGCAGGCGTGAACACGAAACGCTCCTGCGCCTTGCCAAGGCCGGCGAGTACCGCGATGAAGACACCGGCAACCACGTCCTGCGCATGGCGCGCTACGCCCGCCTTATCGCCGAACAGCTCGGCCTGTCGAAAAGTGACTGCGACGCTATCGAACTGGCCGCGCCGATGCATGACATCGGCAAAATCGGCATTCCCGATGACATCCTGCGCAAACCGGGACGACTGACGCACGCCGAGTTCGAAATCATGAAGCAACACACCCTGATTGGCTACGAAATCCTCAAGGACAGCCCCTCGAAATACCTGCAGACCGGGGCGGTCATTGCCCTCAGCCATCATGAAAAATTCAACGGCACCGGCTACCCGAACCAGCTCGGACGCCAGGAAATTCCGCTGGTTGCCCGTATCGTCAGCGTAGCCGATGCCTATGACGCGCTGACCTCCGAACGCCCCTACAAGAAAGAATGGCCGGTACAAAAAGCCACGGACTATATCGACGCCCAGCGCGGCAAATACTTCGACCCTGAATGTGTCGATGCGTTTCTCGCCCGACTCGAAAGCGCCGCCCGTATCAAGCAGTCACTGAGCGACCTGCCCCGCAAATCCGCCACACGTCGCTAGACGGTTTCTTTCCCGATGCCGGCTCCGTAACATAGCGCGGGTGCTGACATTCCCTGGACATACCCTGACAATACGTGCCGGCCAGAGATTTGCACTGTTGTTCACCCTGCTGCTGCACGCAGTGACGACGCAAGCTGCGCCGCAGGTTCTTTTGCCCAGGTACCGGCTTTTCGCCCATGAACTGGCGGTCATCGTCAACGATAATGACCCACTGAGCCAGCGCATCGCCGCCTATTACCGGAAGGCGCGCAATATCCCGCCGGAAAACATCCTGCACGTTCGCTTCCGACCCGGCCGCCCCGGCATCAACAAGACCGGGTTCAGGCGGATATACCGACAAGTACAGGAAGCCACACCGCCCGGCGTACAGGCTTATGCGTTAACCTGGGCCGCACCCTGGCGGGTGGAATGCATGTCCATCACCTCCGCGTTCACCTTTGGCTTCGATCGGGCGTTCTGCTCCAAAAAACAGTGCGCGAGAACGCGCGCCTCGGCCTATTTTCACAGCGGCAGCACAGCACCCTACAACGATTTCGGCATACGACCGACCATGGCCATCGCGGCAACAGATTTCAGGCAGGCGCGCGCGCTGATTGATCGTGGTGTCACCTCCGACAACACGCAACCGCCGGGCACGGCCTGGCTGGTCAGTACCACCGACCGCGCGCGCAATGTACGTGCGGCCTATTACCCGGCCATCAAAGAAGCCATGAAGGGCTGGCTCGACACCCGTATTGTCGAAACCAATACGCTGCGCAACATCGATGACATCCTGTTCTATTTTACCGGACGTGCCACCGTGGAAGCACTGGACACCCTGCGATTCCGTCCCGGCGCCATCGCCGACCATCTCACTTCCGCCGGCGGCCAGCTCACCACCAGCAAACAGATGAGCGCCCTGCGCTGGCTGGAAGCCGGTGCCACCGGCAGCTACGGTACCGTGGTCGAGCCCTGCAACCTCCCCGGCAAATTTCCACACCCGGGACTGGTCATGGACGCCTACGGCAGCGGGCGCACCCTCATCGAGGCATACTGGCAGAGTGTGCAACAACCGGGCGAAGGCATCTTTATCGGTGAACCCCTGGCGGCACCCTTCGATGGTCAGAAAGTCGAAGTGCGCAAGGACCATATTCTGCTCACCACCCGCAACCTGGCGCCGGGGCTGTACCAGGTTGCGGTATCGAACCGCCCCGTGGGACCGTTCAGGGTATTACCCGGCTTACTGAAAGTGGATTACCACCAACAGAAGTTCCGCTTGCCAAAATTATCCGTGGATTACTACCGACTCGAGCGTCTGCAACCAGAGAGCTAAACAACTTTTTGCTTTTTCCCGTCTGTCTACTCGAACGGATGCCGCTTGATCAAAGTTCAACGGGGTCAGACTCGATTGATTTTCGTGGCGGGCGCCGGTCTGTCG
>CAYSRA010000126.1:0-7352 GCA_964433205.1 uncultured Thiohalobacter sp.
CGGCATCGGCGGGCCCCTGGCCACCTTCGCCGGCCTCCTGCACATGCTGGTCCATTCGCTGACCAAGTCGGCGATCTTCGTCACCGTCGGCCATGCCACCCATGCCACCGCCACCCAGCGCATCGAGCACATCCGCGGCCTGATCCGCACCCAGCCGACCATCGGCTGGGGCCTGCTGCTGGGTGTCGCGGCGATCGCCGGCTTCCCGCCCTTCGGGGTCTTCACCAGTGAATTCCTGCTGCTCTCGGCAACCATGAAATCCTGGCCCTGGTTGACGCCCGTCCTGCTGGTCGGTCTGGTGATCGCCTTCGCCGGACTGTTCCGCCACCTGCACCCGATGGTCTACGGCAGGGCGCCCGAAGGACAGGAACCGGTGCCCGCCAACATGCTGCCGGTGCTGGTGCACCTGGGGCTGGTACTGTGGCTGGGGATCGCCATTCCCGCCCTGCTTGCCAACTGGCTCGACCAGGCCACGTTCCTGATTACCGGGAGCCACCTGCTATGAACCGCTTCGACTGGTTGTCCGAATACCTGGCCCGCCTGCAGGACGAGCACGTACTGGTACGTCATGGTTCCGCCACCCGGCTGGCGCCGGCCCACCTGCTGGAGATCGACCACGAGGACTGGGGGCGCGCCGCCGCCCAGGCAGCCGACTTCGGCTGCCGCTGGGCGGGAGTCTGGGCCGACCAGATCGACGCCGAAACCCTCCGCCTGTTCTGCCTGTTGGAAAAGACGGGAGACTACCTGGTTCTGACCACCGAGCTGTCGCTGGCTACCCCCCTGGTTGCCTCCCACACGCCCTGGTTTCCTGCTGCCAACCGACCCGAGCGCCACATCCAGGATCTGTGGGGCATCGCCTTCGGCGACCATCCCGATGCCCGGCGCTGGATCCGCCACCGGGCCTGGCCCGAGGACCGCTATCCCCTGCGCCGCGACTTTCCGGTCGAGGGCGCGCCGCAAGGCAGCACTCCGCCCGACGACGACTACCCGTTCGAGTCAGCCCAGGGCGCCGGCGTCTACGAGATCCCGGTGGGGCCGGTCCACGCCGGGATCATCGAGCCGGGCCACTTCCGCTTCCAGGCGGTGGGCGAAACCATCCTGCAACTCGAAGAACACCTCGGCTACGTCCACAAGGGCATCGAGAAGATCGCCGTGGGCCGCGATGCCGCGGGCCTGGCGCGCCTGGCCGGGCGGGTCTCGGGGGATTCCACCGTAGCCCACGCCTGGGCGGCCTGCCAGGCCATGGAGCGCGCCGCGGGCCTGTCGGTGCCGCCGCGGGCCCTGGCCTTGCGCGCGATACTGGCCGAGCGCGAACGTATCGCCAACCACCTCGGCGACATCGGCGCCATCTGCAACGACGTGGGCTTCGCCTTTGCCATGAGCCAGTTCTCCCGGCTGCGGGAACAGTGGCAACGGCAGAATCGCGAATGCTTCGGCCACCGGCTGCTGATGGACGTGATCGTGCCCGGCGGGGTGGCCCGGGATCTGCATGACCTAAAAGCCCTGCCGGCTGCCCACCGGCGGCTGCACGACGAACTGGTGCCGCTGTTCGACATCCTGCTGGATCATCCCTCGCTGGAGGATCGCCTGTTCACCACCGGCCTTCTGCGCCCGGAGACCGCCGCGCGCCTCGGCTGCACCGGCTACGTGGGCAAGGCTTCCGGACAGGCTTTCGACGTGCGCCGCGACAACCCCTATGCCCCCTACGACCGGCTGGCCGTTGAAATCCCGGTGTTCGGGGAGGGCGACGTGGCGGCCCGGCTGCAGGTGCGCATGCAGGAGATCCTGCACTCGCTGGATCTGCTCGACCGGCTGGTGGAGGACCTGCCGGACGGTCCCGTGCTCGCGACATTCCCGACACCGGCCGCGAACGCCGAGGGAATCGGTTTCGTGGACGGCTGGCGCGGCGAGATCGTGAGCTATGTGCGCTTCACCGACGCAGGCCGGATCGCCCGCTTCTTCCCCCGGGATCCAAGCTGGTTCACCTGGCCGGCACTGGAGCGCATCGTGCTGGGCAACATCGTGCCGGACTTTCCGGTGTGCAACAAATCTGTCAACGGTTCCTATTCGGGCCACGATCTGTAGGCAACCCGACCCATGTTGAGAATCCTGCGCCAAATCTTCCGCACCGGCACCGTCACCGAACCGGCGCCCTCCCATACCGAAGCCGAGCTGGAACGCGTCGGCATCAAGGTGCGCCGGCTGGTGGACAGGCGTTTCGCCGGCAGTTTCGCCCTGCGCGAGGTGGACGCCGGGTCCTGCAACGGCTGCGAGCTGGAAATCCACGCGCTCAACAATCCCTGGTACGACGTGGAGCGCTTCGGCGTACACTTCGTCGCCTCGCCGCGCCATGCCGACGCCCTGCTGGTGACCGGCCCGGTTTCCCGCCACATGGAAGCCGCCCTGCGCCTGACCCTCGACGCCACGCCGGCGCCCAAATGGGTCATCGCCGTCGGCGATTGCGCCTGCGACGGCGGCGAGTTCGGTGTGTCCTACGCCAGTTGCGGCGCGGTGGAAAACGTCATCCCGGTCGACGTGCGCATCCCCGGCTGCCCCCCCGCGCCGCTGGACCTGCTCAAGGGGATCCTCGCCCTGCTGCAACAGGCCTGAGCAAGCCCGCCGGATCACGATCTGGCCGGACTGCAGGCCGGGGCGTGGCCGCACCGGCATGTGCCGTCGGTTTGTGCCAGTACTACACCATGGACTTCTGATCGAAGTCCTCTTATTCTTTCAGCATACAACCACATGCCAATTCTCAACACGCCTCACATACCTGCTCTGTTATTACGATCACTGACAGGTATATTTTTGATCGCTTCGGTCGTTTCCTGTATCGGGCCGATGCGTGATCATGTCGGAACACCAGACGATATTCAATATGCCGCACGGCTGTGGTCAGTCCTGGAACAGGAACATATGGTGGGTGCACAAGCTAAAAGCTTAAAGCCCTTCATCGGTGCCGCCAGGCCTCACGGCTGGGTTCTGGAGGTGGAGGCCAGAACAGTCCGACTCGGTAATCACAGTGGTTTTGTCGTGGTGAAGAAAAACTACCGTGGCGATCACATCAGTGTGGCAGACGTCGAAAGAAACCGGGGAAAATATCTTGATTCAATCAGCGTCATGTTCAAGCGTGAGGCCGGCTACGACCCCGAAGACAAAAACTGGTTCTGGGTTCAGTACAAACCGGACGGACAGCTGTTCTCTATGAGAAAGATGGGGATGAAAATTGCCATGGCCGGGAAAATAATGAAGGGCGCGAGCCCGGATAAAAACGAGGGCTGCATTTACTGTCACAGTTCCGCCGGCGGAGGTGACTACATTTTTTATCCCGACATCACACTCCCGTAACACGATGCAGGCGGAAACCTTCATGGTCTCCGCCTGCGACCAGCAACGAGAATCGTTCGCCTTGATTAACTAACGGACGTGAATATCACTGGCAAAGACAAAGTCACCGCCCGGTGCACCCCGATGGCAACTGATACAGCCTGCCGGCTTGCCTTTTGCAACACGACCGGCCAACTGAATTTTCATGCCCATTTTTTCTTTCACATGCAGGCTGCCATCCGGTTTGTATTTGGCCCAGAACCAGTTTTTGTCTTCGGGGTCGTAGCCGGCCTCACGCTTGAACATCACGGTGACCGCCTTCAGGTATTTTCCCCGGTTGGATTCAACGCTGCTGATCGAAACGCCCGGACCACCGTAATTCCTCTTTACGATTGCCAGGCCGGTATGGCCACCCACCGTGACTTGCTGATGCAGGATTTCCAGCACTTTTCCGTGAGGTGGAGTCCCCATGTACGGCCTGGATTTTTCTGCTCGTGCACCAACCAGTCGCGCTTTCTCCAGTGTTTTCCATAATGCCTGTGAATCGGCGACGTCTTCCGCAGACCCCATTGGCGGGCCCATTCCCATGGTCCGTATTGCAGTCTGACAGCCGAATAACGAGACGATACCCAGCATAGTGACTGACGACAATACGACCTTGTACCAACTTTTCTTTACAAGCCTCATATCCCGATCCTTATCCATTTGGTGAAATGACTTTTCACGCTTCCGTTGCTTTGTCGTATACGATCAGGATTTCTTACAATTATTTTTTCGCAAGCTGTTTCAGGATACGAGCCCTGGCTTCTGTCGACAGGGTCTCCTCCTGACCGGGGCATGTATCATCGCCCTCAACCGTCCGGGAATGGCGGGAGACCGCACGTAACAATTTCATTTGCATAGCCATTTGCTGACAGGCTTTGCACATCATCAGGTGGATTTTCACGCTCAGCCGCTCGCGCAACAGAAGATCGCGATCCAGTGACTCCGACACCACAAACGAGATTTCCTTGCAGGAGAGTTTCATCAGATTTCCCTGGAATTCCCCCCGGACCACCGGGTATCAAGGCAACGACTCAGGCCCATGCGGGCGCGATATAACATAACGCAACAATTAGTCGCGGTGATATTTAGCTTATTACAGATTTCCTGGTTGGATAGCCCGGAGAGTTCCCTGAGGGCAAAGACCTGTGCAAGCATCGGCTTCAGATGACCCAGGCAGGCTTCGAAGGCATCCAGAAACTGGCGGTTATGCAACACCTTGTCCGGGTCGCCCCAATCGGTGGGGGGATGGACCCAGTAACCTCGCGCATCGAATAGGTCGTCCAGGGGGTTTTCTATTGCTGCATCAGATAATGCGTTGATGTCCCTGACGGTCGTCTCTCGTGCCTGCTTACGGATAAAATCAACAATCTTGTGCTTCAGAATCCCAATCAGCCAGGTTTTTTCCGATGCCCGGCCTGAGTAGCTTGCACGCCCCTGAAGCGCCGCCTGAAGGGTTTCCTGGACCATGTCTTCCGCATGATGAGTATCGTGCAACAGACCCAGAGCGTAGCGGTACAGCGTATCGCCATATTCCTCCAGCCAGCGACCGGGGTTCAGTTCAATGACTTCGACATGCTGGGGGTCAGTGCTCACGGCGGTTGGCGACCTTGCTAAAGCAGCAGAAAGAGTGAGCTACGACCCTGGTGAAGCAGCGATGGTTCCCGGATGACGGTTGCTGCCATCCAACATCCATCAACAACCCCCCTGCTCGCGCCGGTTCGCAATCAGACGAATCACTCGCCCTCTAGCTTCTGTTTTTCTTTCCAGGCATCAGCCATCAGGCGTAAGCGTTTTCTGGTCTCATCGGTGGCGCCCGGTCCCGGTATCATGGCCAGGTCACGCGCCTCGATCTTGTGTCCGTCCTGGCCAAGCACTGCCACATCCGCAATTTCTTCGCCAGTGGCGCGTTCAATAAATTTCACTGGCGGACCTTCAGAGAGTTGCAGCCAGCGATCTCCCCATTGGGTTAATGCTATCAATATAGTATGCAGATCACGCCCCATGGGTGTAAGCCTGTACTCATGTCGCTTCGCACCTGGCTTTATCGGCGTCCGTTCCAGAATACCTTTATCGCACAGTTTATTCAGACGGGTTGTGAGGATGTTTCGGGCAATGCCCAGATGCTTTTGAAAATCCTCAAACCGCCTGCTGCCGAAGAACGCCTCACGCAGTATCAGAATGGTCCATGCCTCGCCAATAATTTCCAGCGCTGCGGCGACCGAGCAATTTAATGAGTCCGGGTTCCGGGGTGACATGAAAAAAGTATAGGAATAATAGTTGCGTTATGCAACTTATTGTGGTTTAGTAGCAATCTACAACTGTTGCTCTTTGCTACTTATGCAAATGGCATGGCTCATATCAACGAAGGTATGCCATGAATAACGATTCCAGCCAGTCTATTGCCACGGACAGCCCGGTCGGCAGCCAATCAGCTTCTGCCAATCGGCCAGTGGCCGCCAGTGTCCGACCGGCGCCGAAGCTATTAAAGCTGCTTCGCTTTGGCTTCCGGGTCGGAGGTCGTATTTCCCCGCGTCTCGCCGGGCGCACCGCCTACAGACTCTGGTTTACGCCAAATCGCTTCAGAACACCTGCATCAGAAAAAAACGCACTGGAATCCGCCAGCATCGAGCGTATTCAGATCAACAATCGCAGCATTGCCACCTATCGCTGGGGGTCGTCTGGCCCAACCGTATTACTGGTGCATGGCTGGAGCGGTCGCGGCACGCAGCTGGGGTCATTTGTTAAACCCTTGCTGGAAGCAGGCTACCGCGTATTAAGTTTTGACGCACCGGCGCACGGTAAAAGCACCGGCAAGCAAACCAACATCTATGAAGTGGCAGAGACTATTCTGGCCTTGCAGCATCACTATGGAAGGTTTACTGCCGTCATTGCGCATTCATTTGGCGGACCTTGTGTAGCATTGGCATTACAACGCGGCTTTAACACTAAGCGCGTCGTTAGCATTTCACCACCGGAAAACATGCTGGGGATGGTAGAAAAATTTATTCGTGCCTTGCACATACCCGAAAAAGCCGGCAGCAACCTGATCCAGCGTTTCGAAGCCGCTTTTGGCAAAACTCTCTGGGATGATATTTCAATGGTCAATAACGTAAAACAGTTGAATATACCGGGTCTGTTAATACATGACGAGCATGACGGCGAAGTCCCGTGGCAGGACGGCCAGGCTATTGCGCAGGCATGGAAGAACGCCAGATTTACAAGAACGTCGGGGCTTGGCCACCGGCGTATTTTACGCGATACGACCGTTGCTGAATCAGTTGTCAGCTTTATTAATGATAGCGACCCGGAAACTGATTAATGATGTTCGATCGTATTCACTGACAGCACTCTGTATTTCACTGAAATGCTTCATATGGAGAAGCCGATGGAAACCAGCACTGAATACAAGAAACACATTTACTGGGTACCAGGTGATGAATTCATAAAACTCAAGGATGATCTGGAATCAACAGAAACTGGATTCTCAACTTTCCTGGCAATTTCCTGTGCCTTGATTATTGTGTCAGCGAAATAATCCAGCCAAACATTAACCTCCGGGCTTCCACGACTCGCTTTCTCCAGTTGCAGGTAATAGGATTTTTTATCCGCCTCTATCGCCGTGGCAAGACAAGCCGTGGTCGGCAATCGCCCTCCCGACTCGCCCATTACCATCGTCAAAGGGATGAATAACTTCAAACCAAAGATGGGCAATACCTGCTCGGGCAATCCCGGGTACCTTCTTGTCCCCATTCAAGGGGCTGGTCTGGTTGTACCAGTCGAGGAATCTCGTCATTTCATCAGGTACACGCGTTGCAGGCGGTGCTTCATAATGTACCTGTTCTCGACCGTAAGGCCCGCTCACTATTTGCATTGGCGAAGGGTCGTTGCGATATGCGCCTCGCATCGCCGTGTAGCGCCGTTCCGGTACAGCCATGACTCTCCACTTGCCCAGCAATTCATTAATCCGTGACGGTTTGACG
>CAYSRA010000127.1:0-7117 GCA_964433205.1 uncultured Thiohalobacter sp.
TGGGGATGGACCCGCATGGTGTGGCGGCCGCTATGCGTGTGGACGGCCCGCGGGCCCGGCGGGTCCCCCGTCCATGATATCCGCCGCGGAAACGTGGCGTTCCGGCGTGCCAAAATCGCTCGCCCACGGCTGCACGAAATCCGGGATACGGAGGTTGGATACGGAAAATCCGCACAGACCGGCCTTGGGTTTGGCGCCACGGCCGGTAGCCCCCTCGTCGCGAATCTCGCCGCCGGAACCGGTCGCCGCGCCGGGGAACGGAGAAATGGCAGTGGGGTGATTGTGCGTCTCGACCTTGATCTGGATGTGCGCCATTTCCTCGTGGTGGCGATACCCGCCCGCTTCGGCATCGATGAAGAAACGCCGCACCGGGTTGCCCTCGATGACGGCGGAGTTGTCATGGTAGGCCGACAGCACGCCCTCCGGGTTGGCACGGTGGGTGGCGCGGATCATGTTGAACAGGGAAGTGTCCTGCGGTTTGCCGTCGATAATCCAGCTGGCGTTGAAAATCTTGTGCCGGCAGTGCTCGGAATTGGCCTGGGCGAACATCATCAGCTCGACGTCGGTCGGATTACGCCCGAGCGCCGTAAAGCTGTCCACGAGGTAGTCGATCTCATCGGGGGACAGCGCCAGCCCCAGTTTGCGATCGGCGGCCAGCAAGGCGTCTCGCCCGCCCTGCAGGATGTCCACACACGTCAGGGGCGCCGGCTCTGCATGACTGAACAGGGCTTCGGCGTCTTCGGCACGGGTCAGCACCGACTCGGTCATGCGGTCGTGCAACAGGGCCAGCAGTGACTCCATGGCGGCGTCTTCCAGCACCACACCCTCATCGAGGTCAACATCAAAACAGATACCGCGTTCGATACGCGCTATCTTTACCAGCCCGCAGTTGTGGGCAATATCGGTGGCCTTGCTCGACCAGGGGGAGATCGTGCCGATACGCGGAACTACCCACAACCGGTGAGTGGAGCTGCCCGCGGCGACGCTTCCTCCGCCCAGCAACTGTTCGAGCATCTTCCGCTCGGCATTGGACAGGTCCTGCTCCAGTTCCACGAAATGCACGTAGCGGGCCTCGATCCCCCTCACACCGTCGACGAATCGACGTATGCGTTCGAGCAATTTCCGGATACGGAACGGCGAAAAAGCAGGCGCGCCAGCAAGCTGCAACATGGGTTTTCCTGGTCTGAAACAAAGGCCGGTATGATACGGGATGGCCGGGAGACGGTACAGCCATCGCCGCACCGGTTGAGGTCGTTGCCAGAATCCCGAAGCACGCCCGACGCCATGCCTTAAACGTCAGAAACCAGCAAACGGCCGGTTCAGGGGGATCTTTTTCCAGGCGGTGCCGGCCGACTGGTCGGCGATATGGATATCCGTCTCCCGGCCATCGAGAACGCGTTCGAGATGCTCACGCGCCAGATCCGGATGGTTATTCTTCTCACTCAGGTGGGCAGCCACCAGCAGCTTCAGCCGGCAAAGATCGAGCTTTTCGAGCAGGTCAGCAGCCTGGCCATTGCTCAGGTGCCCGTAGCTCCCGCCCACCCGCGCCTTGAGCCCCGGCGGATAGGGTCCCGACGCCAGCATGTCCGGATCATGATTGAATTCCAGGATCAGAGCATCCAGTCCGTCCAGCGCCTCAACCATGTGTCGGGTAATGCTGCCCGCATCGGTCAGCAGGCCGAGCCTGCGCCCACCATCGGAAAACACGAACTGGCAGGGTTCGCGGGCATCGTGGGGGACCGGGAACGGATCGATCGCAATCTCACCAATCCGGAACGGCTGGTGGCTGTTGAAGCAATTCAGCTCGGCAACTTCACCGCCCTGGTGCACCGCCTCCGTGCCCGGCGTCATCCACACCGACGTGCCAAAACGCCGGGAAAAACGCGCCACGCCGGCAATGTGGTCACTGTGCTCGTGGGTGACCAGAATCGCGTCGATACTGTCAGGGGCGATATCCAGCCGCGCAAGACGCTTCTCGGTTTCGGTGCAGGAAAAACCGCAATCGACCATCAGCCGTGTGCCACCGGCCTCGATGACCGTTGCGTTCCCGTGGCTGCCGCTGCCCAGTGAGGCGAACCGCATGCAGCCTATCTCAGTTCCTCGTAGAGCAGCGTCAGAATACGCACCGGTGTCACTGAGGATTCCGCCTCGCCCTTTTCATTCAGCACCATAACGCGCGTATCAGCCCCGTCGTCCACCAGTTTGATCTGGTAGACAGTGACTTCGTCAGGCGCCTCATCCGACCAGAACGCCAGTTTCGACAGGAAGCCCTTTTTCCGGTGTTTCAGCGGGTCGTTGTAGCGCACGTAATAAATGCCCGCCGAACGATCGCGATCCTCCACCGCGAAATCGACCCGGTCCAGCGCGATACCGACGCTGCGCCAGGCGCGCGAGAAATCCTCGTGCACCACCAGCACCGGTTGCCCGTTACCCTGCTTGGTCAGTTCCGCCTTGTCCTTCGGCGGCGCTTTGGACGCGATCAGCTGCTCCGCGCGCTGTGGCGTGGTGCCGAGGTAGATCATCAGGCGCTTGAGCATTTCCGATTCCAGCCCGGGATCGCTGGGACGGGGTTCCCAGGTCGTGGTCTGGATTTCATCCGTGCGGCCTTCCAGTTTCTCCACCAGCCCCTTGTGGGTAATGAAGATCTCGGTGGTGCCCGGCTCCTCACCCGGCTCCAGACGCATACGGTAACTGTCGCGCAGCGCTGACGAATAGGCGTTCGGGAACACGCGGCTGATGGTGTTGCGGATAATGTCACCCGGCGCATTGATGCGGCTGTCCACCCAGTCGGTCTCCAGTACGCCCAGCGCCGGATTTTCCCGGCGGATCAAAAAGCCGTTTTCCAGCCAGAACTCGCGAGCCCGTTCCCACACGGTAGCGGGGTCGCCCTTGACCACCAGCCAGGCGCGATCCTTGTCGCGCTCGACGCGCATACCTTCCGGAGTAAACAGTACGCCCGAAGATGCCTTGCTGCTGCGTGTGCGGGTTGCGCTGTTATAGCCCGACAGGGTCGCTGACCCGTCGCGCACCACCAGCGCATCATTGACCGGCGTAGTGGTCAGGTCGGGCGGCACTTCCAGCGGCGCGGTGGTCTCTGCCTTGCGGTATTCCTTGCTTCGATCGGGAAACATCCGGTCCACGAAACTGCACCCGGACAGCACCGTCAGTATCGTGGTTAACAGCAGGATGCGCGTGGCGATTGAATTTTCTGACATGAATAAAGGTCCGTCGGGTCTGGTTCAGGTGTTCAGTTTACAGTACACCGGCCTGACGCAGGGCATCGCGGACCGGTTCGTGGCATTCGGGTGACAGCGGCGTTAGCGGCAAGCGCAGCCCCGGGGGAATCATCCCCATTTCGTGCAGCGCCCATTTCACCGGGATCGGGCTGGATTCGATGAACAGGTCGCGATGCAGGGCACGCAACCTCGCATCGATTCTGTCCGCGGTTTCGCGGTCGCCAGCCAGCGCAGCCGCGCACATCTCGTGCATGGCTTTCGGTGCGACATTGGCGGTCACGGAAATATCCCCTTTCGCTCCCATCAGGATCAGTTCCATGGCGGTGGCATCGTCGCCGCTGTACAGGTCCAGCCGGTCACCGCAGCGGTCGAGGATTTCCCGCCCCCGCGCCAGATCACCGGTTGCCTCCTTGATGCCAACGATATTCGAGATCGGCGCCAGCCGCTCGACGGTTTCCGGCAGCATGTCGCACACCGTGCGCCCCGGCACGTTGTAGAGAATCTGCGGAATCGGCACCGCCTCGGCAATCGTCCGGAAGTGCTGATACAGGCCTTCCTGGGTTGGCTTGTTGTAATACGGCACCACCAGCAGGCAGGCATCGGCGCCGGCTTCCATACCACAGCGGGTCAGATCGATGGCTTCCTGGGTGGAATTGGCACCGGTACCGGCGATCACCGGAATACGCCCGCCCACCATGTCAACGACGCGCCGCAGCAGAGTACAGTGCTCTTTCTCGTTCAGGGTCGCGGATTCGCCCGTGGTGCCGACCGCAACGATGGCATCGCTGCCGGCGGAGACGTGGAACTCGACAAGTGCTTCCAGGCTGTCTTCATCGACCGCACCGTCCTCGCGCATGGGCGTGACCAGTGCAACCATACTGCCGTGAAACATGGAACTCTCCGCTGAGCAAAAATCAGGTGCATGGTACGTTTCCGACCCGCCGCTGACAAGCGAAGCGGGGCTGCCCGCCGTCCGCCTGATTAGTCCATTTAATACCGGATTCAGGAACCCTTTGTGTTCATCCGGCGCTGGACAACGATAATTGACCCCTCTGACCAACCCGGCAAAGCCCCATGAGCGATCAACCCGAAACTATCCGCGAAATCCGTATCAACCCCGTTGTGCCCACCGAATCCGTGCTGGTATCCACCGCCCGCGGCATGCGCCCGCGCAAGGAGGAGGCCCCGGCCCCGCGCGACACCCGCAAGCACGTCGACCGCTGCCCGTTCTGCCGCGGCAACGAGGAAATGACCCCGCCTACCGTCGCTGCCTCGCCGGAAACCGGCGACTGGCAGGTCCGCGTGGTGGAAAACCTGTACCCGGTGCTGGGCGACGAAAGCACCTCCGGTAACCTGGTGTTCGGCCTCCAGCAGGCCATCGATGGTTACGGCCGTCACGAGGTCATCATCGACCACCCGGACCACGGCATTGCACTGCACGAAATGTCCGAGGACCATTTATTCCGGCTGATCGGCGTGTACCGTGACCGCATCCGCATCCTCTACGACGCCGACCCGCGCATTCAGTACGTGCTGATTTTCAAGAACTTCGGCCCGGCCGCCGGCGCCAGTATTGCGCACACCCACAGCCAGGTGATCGCCATGCCGGTGGTACCGGAGAACGTCTACAACGAAGTCGTTCACAGCCGTGAATATTTCGAAAAGAACCGCCAGTGCATTTTCTGTTCGCTGATTGATGAGGCGCTGACCTTCGAGGCCAAGATCTATGACCGCGAATCCGGCTCGGTACGGCGCAAGATCGACGTCGGGCAGTACGTCATCGAGCGCGGCGAGCACTTCATGGCCATCAAGCCGTTTGCCAGCCGCTACGAATGGGAGATTCATATCCTGCCGCTGCAGCACGCGGCTGATTTTACCGACATCAACGACGCCCAGCGCGAGGATCTGGCACGCGTAACCAGGCGCGCCATGGCACGACTGGACGCCGTGATCGGCGGCGCACAGTACAATTTCTTCCTGCATTCCCTGCCGCACAACAATGATTTCAGCAACTGTCAGAGCAGCTACCACTGGCACATGGAAATCTGTCCGCGCACCAGCATTCCCACCGGCTTCGAACTGGGTTCAGGCCTGTTTGTCAGCACCATCAGCCCCGAAGAAGCGGCCGAACAGCTACGTGCCGTTGTGCTCGATTAGTGGTAGGCTGCGCGCATGAGTAACCAGTTGGTGATTGCCGCATTGGGTGAAGACCGACCGGGTCTGGTCGATCGCCTGTCCGGCTGGGTGCTGGACAGCGGCTGCAATATCGCGGATAGCCGTATGACCGTGCTGGGCGGCGAGTTCGCCGTGCTGCTGCTGGTCACCGGCAACTGGAACAACCTGGCCAGACTGGAAAACCAGTGCGAGCAGATGCAGGAGCAGCTGGGCATGACGCTCAGCATCAAGCGCACCGAGCCAAAACCCGCGCAAGGCGACTTCCTGCCCTACGGTGTGGACGTCGTGTCACTCGACCATCCCGGCATTGTGCACAACCTCGCCAGCTTCTTTTCCCAGCGTAATATCAATATCCAGGATCTGTCCACCTCAAGTTATGCCGCCGCGCATACCGGTACGCAGATGTTCGCCGTGCACATGACACTCGACGTGCCGGCCGACACGCACATCGCCAGCCTGCGCGAAGAGTTCATGGAGTTCTGCGACGCCCTGAATCTGGACGCGGTGCTGGAACCCATCAAAGGCTGACAGGAGTCAACGAAACATGGCAAATCTGGAACCGGGACAGGCGATCCCCGACTGCGAACTGCTGCTGACAGGAGACAAACAGGCCAGACTGAGCGACTACCGGGGCAAGATCCTGGTGCTCTATTTCTACCCCAGGGCCAGCACTCCGGGCTGCACCCAGGAGGGCCTCGACTTCTCCGCTGCAGAGGCGCAGTTCGCCAGCCACAATGCGGTTATCCTTGGTGCATCCCGGGACAGCCTGAAGGCGCAGGAGCGATTCAGGGAGAAGCAGGGCTTCCCCTTTGACCTGGTCTGCGACACCAGGGAGAGCCTGTGCAACCTGTTCGACGTGATCAAGATAAAGAACATGTACGGCAAGCAGGTGCGCGGCATCGAGCGAAGCACCTTCCTGATCGACGCCGACGGGGTGCTGCGGCAAGCCTGGCGCAAAGTGCGGGTCAAGGGGCACGTCGATGAGGTGCTCCAGGCGGTAGCCGATCTCGAAAGCCAGGGCTGAATCCCCCACACCGGCAAGATAGAAGGAGCCGCGATGAGCGAGAGCCAAGAACGCAAGCGCCTGTTTGTACTCGACACCAACGTGCTGATGCACGACCCGAGCGCCCTGTTCCGCTTCAAGGAACACGACCTGTTCATACCCATGGTGGTACTGGAAGAGCTGGACCGTGGCAAGAAGGGAACCTCCGAAGTGGCGCGCAACGCCCGCCAGGCATCACGATTCCTGGACGAGATGATGTGCAATGCCGGCAAGGAGTTGATCGACGCCGGCCTGCCGATCCCCAACGCCCTCAATGGCAGCAACGGCGCCAGCCCCAGCGGCCGGCTCTTCTTCCAGGCCCGGCATCTGCCCCACATGCTGCCCGACACATTGCCCGGCAACACACCGGACAACAACATCCTCGACACCGCCCTGGCCCTGAAACACGAGCGGGCTGATCAGGATGTGGTGCTCATCTCCAAGGACATCAACCTGCGCATCAAGGCTGCGGTGGTCGGCCTCAACGCCGAGGACTACAACAGCGACCAGGTGCTGGAAGACGTCAACCTGCTCTACACCGGAGAGCAGGAACTGCCTGCCGGCTTCTGGGAGCGCCACGGCAAGCAGATCGACTCCTGGCAGGAGGAGGGGCGGACCTTCTACCGTGTATCCGGCGAAGAGACCGCGAACTGGTACCCCAACC
>CAYSRA010000128.1:0-7102 GCA_964433205.1 uncultured Thiohalobacter sp.
GGGCAAGGCTTCGCAGCCTTGTTCGCGCAGAGAATCCGCGATCGGTTCCAGGGTTTCGAGTCTTCTTCCGGTGACGGCGACTTTCATTCCCGCGCCGGCGAATCCACGCGCGGTCGCCTCGCCGATGCCGCGGCTTGCTCCGGTAACGAGAGCCCGTTTGCCTTCGAGGTCTATCATCGGATTTCCTGTCAGTCGAACACCTTGGTGACGCTCTTGTCCCGTTGGTCCCACACAGCCTTCCTTACATCTTTCCAGTTGAGGAGACGAATGCCTTGTTCCTTGATGAATTCGGCCATTTTGGGATCGGAAAAGATGCGGAATTGCTGGTCCCGGGCGGCGTGCCGAGCAGTGACGTTCTTCAGTTCGGGGCTGTCGACACCCATGTGGAGGATCATCATGCTGACACCGGGTTTGAGATTCGAGAGACGTTTGCAGTAGTTATCGAAGCCCTCGTCGTAATCATCGGCGACCAGTTCCTCGCCGTAGAAAGCGTCAAACAGAGGAAAACCCGCGGCGGCGAGTTTCTTAACCAGGTTCTTGTCATAGTAAGGGAGTTTTTGCCCGACTTCACCGGCCACCTGGACCTTGCCGAGGTTATGGTGCAGGGGGATGCGTAAATCCAGCTGAAGATTTGCATCGCCACCGGTCGTTACGCGGTCGACCAGCTTCCCGAAGCGGTCACGCAACGGGCTGTAATTGATATAAGCCAGCAGGCTTTCCAGCGTTCCGCTCACGGTACCATCAACATTCAGCACCGGTTTGGCGAAGTTCTCGATCACTGCAACGGCACGATCCACGTCGGCATCCAGAATGGTCGCCGAGTCAGCGGTAATGCGCATCGACCGGTCGACAAACAGCGCTGACCCCTGCAACGCATCGAGTTGCCCCCACAACGGATGGTAGTCCAGTAGCACGTCGTCAAAATTGAAGCGCACTTCCATGCGCCCGTCGTTGCGGTCGAACGGCACATGATTCAACGGTCCCTGCAACAGCAAACGGGCGTTGCTCACGGTGCCGTTGCGGAACGCATTCTGCAGCCACTTGAGTGCCTTCGGCTTCATCACCCGGTCCGGCAAATAACGCTTTACCTCGGTAATCGGAAAGGTGTCTGCCTGCAGCAGCAGGTCGATCCAGGGGATGGAGCTGCCGGGCAACCAGTCAAGTTGCAGTCGTGCGCGGGTGTTGAGCGGGCCGGACGCCAGCAGCAACCGGTTCGCGGTAACGCGAAAGCGGTCGGACAGCCGTTGCCAGCGCACAGTACCGGACAGGCGGGAGATATCCGGGACAACGGAAAAAACCTTCGGCAACTGAAGGCTGGCTGCACGTGTATCGAACTCGACACTGCCGGTCTGCAGATTGCCTTCCAGTCGACCGGAAAGGCCCGTTGCCCCCAGCGCGCCACCGTCCGCCGACACGCCAAGTCGATCAAACTTCGAGCGCAGCGAAAAATGTGGCGGCTTATCGTCTGCGAGACGAAGTTCAAACTCCGTAGCCGTCAGTTCTCCGCGCGGCTGCATTCGCTGAATACGACTACGCACCTCCCGGTCGACCCACGGCAGCAGCGGCAACATCCTGCCTGCCTCCGACACGATAACGCGGCTGATTCGGCCGTGTATGGACAGCCCGTCGCCGTTGCGAACGGTGGCGCGCAGGCGCGTGTACGGCCACACCGGCTCCTGCTCACGCAACAGACTGAAATCCTGCAACTCCAGGCTCCAGCCCCTGTCCACGGCACGCAGACTGAAACGGCTGGACAGGGAATCAACCGCGTATGTTGCATCCGGCACATTGCGCCGCGTCAGGGCGGGCCGGGCAATATGAACCGATCCTGCACTCCACCTGAGTTTCCGGTTGCGGACCCTGGCCCATACTTTCAGATCGACATCGCCTTCGGCCGCGTAGCCGAATTCCTTCACCAGTCGCTGCACTGAAGGCAGGCGGAATCGCTGCGTTTCAAGATAGAGCGTGCCACGCCAGTCCAGCGGTGACCGGAGCGGGCCGGAAAGGTCCGCGGCCAGCTTGATCCGCTGACCATAGTACGCATTGATATCCGTCTGAATCAGCAACTGGTGACGCCAGCCGTCTGTCCTGATCCGGGCAGACAGGTCGGTGAGGCGCACGGGCTGATCGAGTACACCCGGGTCCTGCCAGTCGAGTGTCACCTGCTCCAGCGTCACATTCTTCTGGCGCATCAATTGGTAAAAGGCATTCATACTGCCGGTATCGGCCTGCCCGGCGGACAAATCCGTCTGCAACGCCAGCCGCACACCGATAACACGAATGCCCGACGTCAGCCACTTGCGCCGCCACAGGGATTCGAGAATATCCAGCCCGACCTGCACCTCACCGACCACCAGTTGTCCATCGGGGAAGGCTTCATCCTGAACAACCACCTGCTGCAACCGAAGTACCGGTGACAACCGGTGCCAGGCCGCACTCATGGATCCGATCTCGACCGGCCGGTGCAGCACGCCCTCGACCAGCGTTTCGACCTGCTCACGGTACTCGGCCATGCCGGGCAGCAGCATGCGCGCCGCACTCAGAGCGACCGCCAGCGCGACGATCACGGCAGCCGCTCCCCACCACAGCGTACGTCCGAGCCGGCGCAAAAACATCAGCCGCGTCCCCACCGTCCCACCGGCAACACTGAAAGGGCAGCAGTCAAATACGGCATGCGCCTAGAGTAGTACAACGTCGAACTGCTCCTGCGTATACAGGGCTTCGACCTGGAACTTGATGGGTTTTTCGATAAAGGCCTCCAGCTCGGCGAGGCTGGTGGACTCCTCGTCCAGCAACAGATCGACCACTTCCTGCGAAGCCAGCACCAGCAACTGCTGGGCATCGAACTGGCGGGCCTCGCGCAATATCTCGCGAAAGATTTCGTAACACACCGTCTCGGCGGATTTAACCGACGCGCGTCCGCCACAGGTCGGGCAGGTTTCACAGAGCACGTGCTCGAGGCTTTCGCGGGTGCGCTTGCGTGTCATCTGCACCAGGCCGAGGCTCGATATCTCGCTGATGTGACAGTTGGCGTGATCGCGTTCGATGTGTTTTTCAAGCGCGCGAATCACCTGACGCTTGTGATCCTCGTTCTGCATGTCGATGAAATCGATGATGATGATGCCGCCGAGATTGCGCAGGCGCAGCTGACGCACGATGGCCTGCGCCGCTTCCAGGTTGGTCTTGAAGATGGTTTCTTCCAGATTGCGGTGACCGACGTAGGCGCCGGTGTTGACGTCAATGGTGGTCATCGCTTCGGTCTGGTCAATGACCAGGTGGCCGCCTGACTTGAGTTGCACCTTGCGTTCCAGCGCCTTCTGTATTTCGTCGTCAACACCGTACAGATCGAAAATCGGCCGTTCGCCCGGGTAGTATTCCAGCTTGTCCTTCAGGGCCGGGGTAAACTGCTCGACAAAGGCCTCCACACGCTGGAAGGTTTCGCGCGAATCGATACGCAACTTTTCCACTTCTGCATCGGAAATGTCGCGCAGCACGCGCAGCACCAGCGGCAGATCCTCGTGCACCACGCCGCCGGGAGCGACTTTGCCAATACCTCCCTGGATCGACGCCCACAGGCGCAACAGGAATTCCAGGTCGGAAGCGATGGCCTTGGCCGAGGCGCCCTCCGCCGCCGTGCGCAGAATAAAACCGCCGCCACGATCGCCGCGCGCCGCCAGTACTGCATCGCGCAGACGCTGACGTTCTTCCTCGTCCTCGATACGCTGCGAAACACCGACATTATCGGCTTCCGGCATGAACACCAGGTAGCGCGACGGGATGGTGATATGGGTCGTCAGGCGTGCACCCTTGGTACCGAGCGGGTCCTTGATCACCTGCACCAGCACCTCCTGCCCCTCGCGCAGCAGGCGGGCGATGTTGTCCTCACTCGGGTGCTCGGGTTTCTCGCCCTCGTCCACGGTAGAGATATCGGACGCATGAAGAAACGCGGCCCGTTCCAGACCGATATCCACGAACGCCGCCTGCATGCCGGGCAGCACCCGGCTTACCACACCCTTGTAGATATTTCCTACCAGCCCGCGACGGCGCGCGCGCTCGATGAAAACCTCCTGCAACATGCCGTTCTCAACTACCGCCACACGCGTTTCCTGCGGCGTCACGTTTACCAGCAACTCAACTGTCATCCTGATTTCCCGGAAGTCTGATTCCAAATTCCTGTAACAGCTGCGCGGTTTCGTACACCGGCAACCCCATCACGCCGGAAAAACTGCCGTGCAGCTGTTCGATAAATATTGCACCAATGCCCTGTACCGCGTAGCCACCGGCCTTGCCGGACGGTTCGCCGGTGCGCCAGTAGGCGGCGATCTCGTCGTCCGTCAGGGGCCGGAAACGCACCCGGCTCTCGCTGACCGCACAGGCCTCGTGCCGCCCCACCAGCGCCACCGCGCTGAGCACCCGGTGCTCGCGCCCCGCGAGTTTGCGCAGCATGGCCGCCGCGTGCGCCTGGTCGCGTGGCTTGCCGAGAATTTCGTCATCGACCACCACCGCAGTATCGGCGCCCAGCACCGGGACTTCATCATCGCCCAGCCGGACATGGACCGCACGGGCTTTTTCCCGCGCCAGGCGGGTCACATAGGCCTCCGGGGATTCATTTTCGCGTGGTGTTTCATCGATTTCCGCGACCTGCTGTTCAAACTGAACACCAATCTGGCGTAAAAGTTCCTGTCGGCGCGGTGAAGCGGACGCGAGAATGACCCTGGTCATGTCAGGCCCTGTGGTACGGATGGCCCGCATTCAGCGACCAGGCGCGGTATAGCTGCTCGGCGAGGATTACCCGCACCAGCGGGTGCGGCAGGGTCAGCGGGGACAGTGACCAGCGCTGTGCGGCGGCCTGCAAGCAATTTTCGGCCAATCCGTCCGGCCCCCCGACCAGCAGGCTGACATCGCGGCCGTCCTGCATCCAGTCCTTCAGCTGGTCCGCCAGCTGCTGCGTCGACCAGCCGCGCCCTTTTACATCCAGCGCGATTACCCGGTGCCCGGCGCCGACGGCGGCTTGCATGCGTCTGCCTTCCTCCTGGATGGCGCGCGCAACCGGCTGCGACTTGCTGCGCTGCGCCAGCGGGATTTCAGTGAGGTTCAGGCTGCATTCGCGGGGCAGGCGACGGGCGTATTCCGCGTACCCGTCGTTGACCCAGCCGGGCATGCGGGTGCCGACGGCAATTAGATGAATTTGCATGAAAAGATCGTATAACGTGGAGGGGTGTGTTGCCAAGTTGGCGAAAATAGTGGGGGATTCTGCTTCGCGAGCGGGGGATTCTGCTTCGCGGCGCGGCGTGGGAAAGCCTTCCGGGCTTCGGCGCAGGCATGCGCAAGGCGCCCGGAAGGCTTTCCCACGCCGCGCCGCTGGTTATGTGCGGTACCCGGGGTTTCGCAACTTCGACAGGGTGGAAGGAGGGAGTCGGAATCCTCCGGCCGATGCCATACTGCCCGGAAGCAGCCACGCAACCAGAGGCACGATACGGTAGCGCGCGGCGGGCGCCTTGCGCATGCCTGCGCCGAAGCCCGCCGCGCGCTACCGTATCGTGCCTCGCCTCGAAGCCACCAGCCAGAACACCGTTCAGCCCGGCTCCTGCCCCCCGCCTTCCCGCTCACGCGCCTGTTCTGTTACCGACCAGAGCTTCTCCAGCGCATAGAATTCCCGGGTGCGCGGCTGCATGACGTGTACTACCACGTCGCCGAGGTCGACCAGCACCCATTCGCCCTCGCCTTCGCCCTCGACACCGAGCGGGACGACGCCATGTTTCTTGCAGGCTGTCACCACCGCATCGGCGAGCGATTTCACATGCCGGTCGGAGGTGCCGCTGGCAATAATCATCACGTCGGTGATGGAGGTCATGTCGCGCACGTCAAACTCGACGATATCGACACCCTTGAGTTCTTCCAGCGCGTCCAGCGCAACCTTTTTCAGTGCTTCAGTCTGCATACCAGTTCTCTTGTGTAATACGTTGCAGCACAGCCTCCGGCAGGAGGTAGTGTGCGTTGTGTCCGGCCGCCAGCAGTTCGCGTATGGCGGTCGAGGAAATATCCAGTTGCGTCACCGGCACGGCGGCAGCGCTTCCGGCCGGAGCCCGGTGTAATGCGACGACGGTATCGACGCGCGACTCGCGCAGCCAGTCCGCCACTTCGCCTGTGGCCGGCCAGTGGCTGCCGGGGCGCTGCATGACCACCAGGTGGCAGAGTTCCGGGATGTCCCGCCAGCGATGCCAGCCGGCCAGGCCGGCCAGCGCGTCCATGCCCAGCGCCAGGCATAACGGTTCGTCAGCACCGATATCTTCACGCAGGGATTGCAGCGTGTCGACCATCCACGATGGGCCGTCGCGCTCCAGTTCACGGCGGTCGATCTGCAACACCGGTTCGTTTTGCACGGCCAGTTCCAGCAACTCCAGGCGCTGCGCGGCTGCCAGGCGCGGCGGGTCGCGGTGCGGCGGTACGCGGCACGGGAGCAGGTGCACACGGGGAATACCCAGCGCCTGCTGAACTTCCAGCGCGGGACGCAGGTGGCCGAAATGGACGGGATCGAAGGTGCCGCCGAAGATACAGATCATGGAGCGCTGTATCGCGGCGGAAGGTCAGGTACGGATGTGTCCATCACCCAGCACGATGTATTTGAGCGTCGTCAGCCCTTCCAGCCCGACCGGGCCGCGCGCATGCAGCTTGTCGGTACTGATGCCGATCTCGGCGCCCAGTCCATATTCGAAACCGTCGGCAAAGCGCGAGGAAGCATTGACCATCACCGAACTGGAATCCACCTCACGCAGGAAACGTCGCGCGCGGGTAACGTTCTCGGTGACGATGACGTCGGTATGCTGCGAACCATAGCGGTCGATGTGATCCATCGCGGCATCCATGTCGGCAACCACCCGTACCGCGAGGATCGGGGCAAGGTATTCCTCCTCCCAGTCGGCCTCGGTAGCGGCCTTGATGCCGTCGAGAATGGCACGGGTCTTTTCGCAGCCGCGCAGTTCCACGCCCTTTTCCTGATACATCCGGCCCAGTACCGGCAGCACCTGATCGGCAATGCCTTCCGCTACCAGCAGGGTCTCCATGGTGTTGCAGGTGCCGTAGCGCTGGGTCTTGGCGTTGA
>CAYSRA010000129.1:0-6797 GCA_964433205.1 uncultured Thiohalobacter sp.
GGTATCGAGGCCAGGGCACTCGGAGTACGGGAAACGCCACCGGCCGGCGAGTTTCGCGCGATCGATGCGATCGGCGCGGACATCGTGTTGCCGATGGAGCGGCCGTTGTACACGCCGGCCTTGAAGTCGCGCATCGTCGATCGCGTGCTGGAAGCCGGCGAGGTGGACATGGACGCCGCCGCGCTGTTTTCGCAGGTGGTCGTTGACAAGGCGGAATTATCGGGGCACATCCGCCGCGCCCTGCAAGGCGCCCCGCAGGTGACGCTGCGCGAGCTGTGTGAGCGATGGCCGTTACAGCACGGCCTGGCCGAGCTGGTGGCCTATCTGGAGCTGGCGTGTGAGGGCTTCGAGAGTACGATAGACGAGGCAGCAGAGGATAGTATCGTGTGGTGGGGCGAGGATCGTGACGGGGCGGAACAGACCAGGCGGGTACGTCTTCCGCGGGTGATATTTGTTCGATGAGTGAGGAACAGCAGCACGAAATCGCAACGGCGGCGCCGGACCTGTCGTCACTGGTCATTCCCTTGCTCAAGGGCGTGATCTACCGTGACGAGGCCGGCGCGCGTAGCAACGCCGGCCTGTGGAGCGATCTGCTCGACCTTCAGGCCCGGGTGCGCGACTACGTGGCGGTGCTGGGGCTGGAACTGGTGCTGGACGAGGCCGAGGGTTATGCCTTCCTGCGCGCTCGCCATCGCGAGGAAGACGAGACCGCGGCAAAGTTGCCACGCCTGGTGGCGCGCCGGCCGCTGTCGTTCCCGGTCAGCCTGTTGCTGGCCCTGTTGCGCAAGAAGCTGGCAGAGTTCGACGCCGGTGGTGGTCAGGACGCGGAGGGGGTCAGACTGGTGTTGTCGCGTGACGATATCGTCGAGATGATACGCGTCTTCCTGCCCGAGGCCAGTAACGAGGCGCGCCTGATGGACCGGGTGGATACTTATATCAACAAAGTCGTCGAACTGGGTTTTCTGCGTCGAATGAAACCGCTGGCGGGGCAGCCGACGACGTTCGAGGTGCGCCGCATCCTGAAAGCCTTCGTCGATGCGCAGTGGCTGGCCGAGCTGGACGCGCGGCTGACGGCCTATAAAAAGCAGTTAGAAGATACCGCTGAGGGGGAAGGCGATGTCTGATACACCGTCAACGCTCGGTCTGGATTTCGTCGCCGACGATACCCTGGTGGGCTTCCGCCTGCAGCGTCTGGAGGTCTATAACTGGGGTACCTTCGATGGCCGTGTCTGGACATTACGGGCCGAGGGTAAAAACGCGCTGCTGACCGGTGATATCGGTTCGGGTAAATCGACCCTGGTCGATGCCGTCACGACCTTGCTGGTGCCGGCGCATCGGGTGGCTTACAACAAGGCCGCCGGCGCGGAAAGCAAGGAACGTACGCTCAAGTCCTATGTGCAGGGGTATTACAAGACGGAGCGCAATGAAGACAGCGCCGTCGCAAAACCGGTCGCCCTGCGGGACCACAACAGCTATTCCGTGATCCTTGGCGTGTTTCACAACGCCGGCTATGACCAGACGGTGACGCTGGCGCAGGTATTCTGGATCAAGGATGCGCAGGGACAACCGGCGCGTTTCTATGTCGGCGCCGAGCGGGATCTTTCTATCGCGAGCGATTTCGCCGACTTCGGATCCGAGATTGCCGCGTTGCGCAAGCGCTTGCGTGCTGGCGGTATTGACCTGTTCGACAGTTTTCCACCCTATGGGGCCTGGTTCCGGCGGCGTTTCGGTATCGACAACGACCAGGCGATGGAACTGTTCCACCAGACCGTGTCCATGAAGTCTGTGGGGAACCTGACCGAGTTCGTGCGCAACCACATGCTCGAACCCTTCGACGTGGCGCCGCGCATTACCGCTTTGATTGCGCATTTTGACGACCTCAACCGCGCCCACGAGGCGGTCCTCAAGGCCAAGCGGCAGATTGCGTTATTGACGCCGCTGGTGGCCGATTGCGACCGTTACACGGAACTGGCCAGTGCTGCCGAGGCGTTACGCGCGTGCCGCGAGGCTCTGCGGCCATATTTTGCCGGACTCAAGCTCGCACTGCTGGACAAACGGATCGCCTTGCTGGAGGAAGAATGGGCGCACCGGAATACGCGCGTTCTCGCACTGACCGAACAGCGAGACGCACAACGCGCGGAGGCGGCCGAACTGAGACAAAGCATCGCCGCCAACGGCGGTGACCGGCTGGAACGTCTGGCGGAAGCGATTCGCGTCCAGGGCATAGTGCGTGATGCGAGAAAGAAAAAGGCGGAGCGCTATGCGGAGCTGGTGCGTGCCGCCGGTGGTCAACCGGGAGAGGATGAGGCTGCATTCCAGGCGCAGCACAAGGCGTTCGCACGACAGTTGGCGTCAACCGGCACACAAGAGGCGGAGCTGCAGAACGCGTTGACCGAACAGACGGTGGAATTGCACCAGGGCAAACAACAACACGAGCGGCTCAGCGACGAAATCGACAGCCTGAAGGCCCGGCGCAGCAACATCCCCGCCGAACAGATCCGCATGCGCGCCGCGCTGTGCCAGGCCCTGGATTTACCCGAGGATGAGATGCCGTTTGCCGGCGAGCTGGTGCAGGTGCGCGAGGACGAGCAGGACTGGGAAGGCGCCGCCGAGCGCCTGCTGCGCAACTTCGGCCTGTCGCTGCTGGTGCCGGATAGCCATTACCCACGGGTCTCTGACTGGGTGGACCGCACCCACCTGCGCGGTCGCCTGGTCTACTTCAGGGTGCGCGCAGTAGCCCGTGGCGAACTGCCGGCACTGCACCCGGACTCCCTGGTGCGCAAGCTTGCCATCAAACCTGATTCACCCTTTTACGACTGGCTGGAGCGCGAACTGGCGCGCCGTTTCGATGTCGCCTGTTGCACGACCGGCGAGCAGTTCCGGCGTGAGACCCGGGCCATTACCCGTGCAGGCCAGGTCAAGTCGCCCGGTGGGCGCCACGAAAAGGACGACCGGCACCGCATTGATGACCGCCGCCGTTATGTGCTGGGCTGGACCAACGCCGGGAAGATCGCCGCACTGGAAGCCGAGCAACAGCAATTGGGCGTGCGCCTGGGCGAAGTCGGCGCCGGCATCGCCAGGCTGCAGGCCGAGCAGGACGCGCTCAAGAAACAACGTGGCGTGCTGGACAAGCTCGATGAATACCGCGACTTCCAGGAGCTGGACTGGCAATCGGTGGCCGCGGAGGTGGCACGCCTGGAAGCGGAGAAGCAGCAGCTGGAAAGTGCCTCGGATCGGCTCCGGCAACTGACCGGGCAACTGAGCGAAGTGGAAGCACTGCTGGCCGAGACCGAGATTCAGCTTGAGACGAAGCAGACCGAGCGCGCCAGAACTGAACAGAAACAGGAAGATGCCAGGGCCTTGCGGGCACGGATCCAGGAACTGCTTGAGGAACCCGACACGTCCCGTGCCGCGCACTTCAGCACGCTGGATGAACTGCGCAACGAGGCGCTGGGCGCGCATCAACTGAGCGTCGAGTCCTGCGACAACCGCGAGCGTGAGATGCGTGAGTGGTTACAGGCGCGCATCGACGCGGAAGACAAACGCATCAAGGCTCTGGGCGAGAAGATCGTGCGCGGGATGACGGAATACAAGGAAGCCTACCGCCTGGAAACAGCGGAGGTGGATGCCAGTATCGAAGCGGCGTTCGAATACCGCGCTATGCTCGAAGCGCTGGCAGCCGACGATCTGCCGCGTTTCGAAGCACGCTTCAAGGAACTGCTCAATGAGAATACCATCCGCGAAGTGGCCAACTTCCAGTCGCAACTGGCCCGCGAACGCGAACAGATCAGGGAACGCATTACCCGCATCAACGCGTCGCTGGCCCAGATCGACTACAACCCCGGACGCTATATCCGGCTTGAAGCGCGACCCAGTCCGGATGTCGAGATCCGTGACTTCCAGAGCGAGCTGCGCGCCTGTACCGAGGGCGCGCTGACCGGCTCCGAGGATGCCCAGTACTCGGAAGCGAAGTTTCTGCAGGTCAGACACATTATCGAGCGTTTTCGCGGGCGCGAAGGACAAACTGAACTGGATCGCCGCTGGACCGCCAAGGTGACCGACGTGCGCAACGGCTTTACGTTCGCCGCCAGCGAGCGTTGGCGTGAGGATGACAGCGAGCACGAGCACTATTCCGACTCGGGCGGGAAATCCGGTGGCCAGAAAGAGAAGCTGGCCTACACCATTCTGGCCGCCAGTCTGGCTTACCAGTTCGGCCTGGAATGGGGTGAAGTGCGTTCGCGATCCTTTCGCTTCGTGGTCATCGACGAGGCTTTCGGGCGTGGCTCGGACGAGTCCGCGCACTACGGCCTGCGGTTGTTCGCGCAGCTCAACCTGCAACTGCTGATTGTCACGCCGTTGCAGAAGATCCACATCATCGAGCCCTTCGTTAACAGCGTCGGCTTTGTCCACAACGAGGACGGCCGCGTTTCCAGGCTACGCAACCTCTCTATCGAGGAATACCGGGAGGAGAAGGCGAGGGCAGTGCCATGAACTGGACGGGGCCCCGCGAGCTTCGTGCGCAACTGCAACGCTGTTGGGATCGCGGTGAACTGTTGAGCGGGATGGTTTCCGGCGAGTTATCCTTTCCCCGGCGGCTGACGCTCAAGGGACCGACCTCGGCACAAATGTCAGAACACTTCGACAGGGTGCGCGCCTGGATCGCCGAATTGAGCGCATTGCCGCACTACCGGGTCGAGATGCGCGCGTTGCGCCACCGGGTGCTGGGCGCGAACGAGGTCCCCGGGGCGGTTTGGGTGGATACGCTCGACGATGCTTTGGTCGTGCTGGGCAAGCGTCGCGAGGCCAGGCGCTTTGCCGCCGTGGTCGAGCGTACCCGGGAGCGTCAGCCGCTATTGCTCGACTGGGTCGCCCGCAAACCCCTCAAGGTGCTGGAGCTGGCGGAGGTCTGGGACCTCCTGCTGGATGTCGTCGACTGGGTCAGGCAGCATCCGCGCCCGGGCGTTTATCTGCGTCAGGTGGATATCGCCGGCGTGCACAGCAAATTCATCGAGGCACACCGGGGTGTTCTCATCCAGTGGCTGGACAGGGTTTTGCCGCCCGAGGCTATCGATATCACGGCCAGTGGCGTGTCGGGTTTTGCCAGGCGTTACGGATTTCGTGACAAGCCCCGGCTTGTCCGCCTGCGTGCGCTCGATCCCGCGCATGCGCTGTTGCCAGGGGGCAGGGATGCGGATATTACCCTGGACGCTGCCAGCTTCGCCCGCCTGGCGCCCGCGACCTCCCGCGTTTTCATCACTGAAAACGAGATCAATTTTCTGGCGTTTCCGCCGGTGCCGGACAGCCTGCTGATCTTCGGCGCCGGTTATGGATTCGAAGTGTTGGGGCAGGCTGACTGGCTGACGCGTTGCCAGGTGTTTTACTGGGGCGATATCGATACCCACGGCTTTGCCATCCTCGATCAACTGCGCACCCACCTGCCACATGCGCGCTCCTTGCTGATGGACCGCGCCACCCTGCTGGCCTTCGAGGCCCAGTGGGGCGTGGAAGAAAAACAGACGCTACGCGACCTGCCCCGTTTGAAAGTGGAGGAAAGTGCGTTGTACAACGATCTGAGAGATAACCGCCTGGGCTCAAATCTACGCCTGGAACAGGAGCGCATCGGCTTTGGTTGGGTCGAGGCCGCGCTGACTGCGCTGGGAACGGGGGATAAGGTCGACACGCTTAGGGATATCTCCTCTAAAACCCGTGCGTGATTTTTGACGGGATCAGTAGTGCATTGTCCTGCATTGTGGTGCAATGTGTGCAACGGGCGCCCCTGCAAGTGCATGATTTCAAAAGACTGGTAGCTGCCGAAGCTGGTTCATAACCCGAAGGTCGTTGGTTCAAATCCAGCTCCCGCTACCAATATTAAAAGCCTAAGTGAGTCAATCACTTGGGCTTTTTTTCGTTTCTGGTTCCGGGGCTATGGGGAAGTAAGCAATCTTTGGAATCCAGGTCACTGGGAATTCACCGTGAGGTGTAGAGAACCCAAAATGCGCCCCTTCAAAAATGCTATCAATGATTGCGCCATAGCGAATGGGACGCTATCATTGCAATCACTTCATTACCGAAACAGAGAGGGTGCTGTGATGGCAAATCTCGTAGTCAGAAACCTCGATCAACGCATCGTCGATGCACTCAAGCAACGTGCAGCGCAGCATGGTCGCAGTGCCGAGGCCGAACATCGCGCCTTACTCGAAGCATTATTGCTACGGCCAAAGGGAAAAAGCTTCGCAGAAGTACTCGCCGCAATGCCCAACGTAGGGCAGGACGAGGATTTCGAGCGGATAGAGGACGAGGCCGGAAACGATCATGTATCTGGTTGATACCAACGTCATCAGCGAGGCGCGCAAAAAGTCAAAGGCGGATGCGGGGGTACGGGCGTTTTTCAAGCAAGCCATCGAGGACGAGACACGGATGTTCATATCGGTTGTCACCGTCGGCGAATTGCGGTGCGGCGTCGAGTCGATCCGTCACCGCGGTGATGTGCGCCAGGCCAACCAACTGGAGAAGTGGCTGGATGCCTTAATGGCTGAATATCAGGATCACATCCTCGATATCAACCATGACATCGCACAGCTTTGGGGGCGGCTCCGGGCGCCCCATCCAGAAAACGCTTTGGACAAGCAGATTTCCGCAACGGCGCTGATTTATGAATTGACGGCGGTCACACGCAACCACAAGACTTCCGTTAAAACCGTTGAGCGTGTGCTGAACCCATTCACTGAGTAGATAGTTAACTCTGCCGTTAGACAGCATTCAGACAACAACGAAGCTGTTAGAAAGGATCTCCACTT
>CAYSRA010000130.1:0-6722 GCA_964433205.1 uncultured Thiohalobacter sp.
GCAAGCTGGAGCTGTTGCCCGGTTGCCACATTGTCACGCATTTGCAGTATGCCGATTTTATAGACCTCGTTACCGGCGGCGCCTGCGACTGACTCCATTGCCTCGACCAATGGGACGCCGGCCGCAAACATGGTTGAAAGTGTCCTCGCATAACGGGCAATAATAGCCTTGGTAACAATCTCGCCGAAAATGGGCGCTTTCAGCGTTATGCGGTCGAGAGTATGGCAGAACTTCGGTGACCGCAACTTGGCCTGTTTGAAGCCGTAAACCAGGCCAACGATACCGAAAAGTGCGACCCACCAGTTCGCCTGCATCCACTCGGATAGATGGACGACCATTTGTGTGAACGCCGGAAGGTCCGCGCCGAACCCCTCGAAGAGTGACTGGAACTGAGGTACAACAAAAACGAGCAGGATCGACGTGACGATAAAGGCTACGATGACAACAGCTGTCGGATAGCTCAAGGCCTTCTTGATCTTGGCCTTCATGGACTCGGTTTTCTCTTTGTAGGTCGCTATCTTGTCCAGCAGTCCCTCAAGAATACCGGCCTGTTCGCCAGCGGCGACCAGGTTGCAGACCAGTTCGTCGAAGTGCGCCGGGTGTTTGCGCAGGGAATCGGCCAGTGTGCTGCCAGACTCGACATCAGCCTTGATGGCCAGTATCAGGTCCTGCATCCCCGGGTTTTCGTGTCCGCGACCGATGATTTCGAACGACTGCACCAACGGCACGCCGGCAGACATCATGGTTGCGAGTTGCCGGGTGAATACGGATATATCCTTGGGAACGATCTTGCTGCTTTTGGCGGAACTGAAAAGAGTGGACTTTTTGCGCACCTTGATCGGGTTTATTCCCTGTTTACGCAGGTCCGCTTTCACCAGGGACGGATTGGTCGAATGGCTTTCGCCCTTCACCTTGTTGCCCTTTCGGTCTTTGCCTTCCCATATAAATACGCTGGGTTTGATCGTTGCTGTTGCCATGATCTAGTCCTTGGTTACTCGGTTGATTTCTTCCAGGCTGGTAATACCCTGGCGTACTTTTTTCAGGCCGGATTCACGCAAATCTGCAATCCCTTCCGCCTTGGCCTGGTCTGCCAGTTGAATGGCGTTGCCACCTTCCATAATGATGCGCCCCATTGCATCGGACACCGGCATGACCTGGTAGATGCCGACGCGTCCCTTGTACCCGTCAGCACACTGGTCGCAGCCTACAGCCTCGTAGAGTGTCATGCCGTCGATGTCTTCCTCGCGGAAGCCTTCCTCGAGCAGCGCATGTTCGGGAACGTCCACCGGTTTCTTGCAGTTGTTGCACAGTCGGCGGGCGAGGCGCTGGGCGATAATCAGGTTGACGGACGAGGCAATGTTGTAGCTGGGAACGCCCATGTTGGCCAGTCGTGTCAGGGTTTGTGGCGCATCATTGGTATGCAGGGTCGACATGACCATATGGCCGGTCTGGGCAGCCTTGATAGCGATTTCCGCCGTTTCCAGGTCTCGAATCTCACCGACCATGATGACGTCGGGATCCTGACGCAGGAAGGCACGCAGTGCAGTTGCAAACGTCAGGCCGGCCTTGGGGTTCATGTGGCACTGGTTGATGCCGGAAAGGTTGATTTCAACCGGGTCTTCGCAGGTCGAGATGTTGCGGTCCGGGGTATTCAGGATATTCAGGCCGGTATACAGCGAGACCGTTTTACCCGAACCCGTAGGACCGGTGACCAGAATCATGCCATACGGATTATTCAGCGCGTTAAGGTATAGCTCTTTCTGGTCTTCTTCGTAGCCGAGTGCATCGATACCGAGCTGGGCGCTGGTCGGGTCGAGAATACGCAGCACAATTTTCTCGCCAAACAATGTCGGGCAGGAGTTGACGCGGAAATCAATGGCGCGTTTCTTGGAGAGCTTCATCTTGATGCGGCCATCCTGCGGCGCGCGTCGCTCGGCAATATCCATTTTGCTCATGACCTTGATGCGTGAAACAAGGCGAGTCGCCATGGATACAGGTGGGTTGGCGATCTCGTGCAAAACACCGTCCTGGCGGAAACGGATGCGGAATTCGTGCTCGTAGGGTTCGATGTGGATATCGGAAGCCCCTTTGTTGATGGCATCCAGCAACACCTTGTTGACGAAGCGCACGACCGGTGTGTCGTCGATGTCGGTATCAATCGTGTCGTCGGTGGCGCCGGCGTCTTCACCACTTTCAATGTCAAGATTATCCAGATCCTCATCGAGTAAATCCGACATGGAGGTGTCGGCAGTATCCAGAACCTGCTCAATAGCTTTACTGAGCTTGTCTTCCTCGACCAGAATCGTCTCGGTACTGATACCCGTATGGAACTTTATTTCGTCAAGCGCTTGCAGGTTGGTTGGATCTGACACCGCAACGAAGAGCCGGTTTCCCCTTTTGAAGAGGGGTAGCGATCGGTGTTGGCGGATCAGCTTTTCATCGACCAGCGACACGGGGGCGCTGTCGAGATCCATGGCGCTGAGATCGAAGAGCGGGATACCGAATTCCTGGCAAGCGGAAGACGCAATGGATACGCTGTCGAGCAGATTATTGCTGACCAGGTAGCTGACGAAGGGCTCGCGCTCCTTGAGTGCCTTTTCCTGTGCTTCGCTCGCGAGTTCCTCGGCAAGCAAACCATCGGATACCAGGCGTTTGGCAAGCCCGCAAAGCTGGGAAACTGGATTAGATGTAGCCATTCTTACCAAATATCCTTATTTCATTTGGACTTCCGTGATCCATCGCACAATTTGGCGATTCCGTTAAACGAGGTCAAAGACACTTCAGGATACAGCTCGAAGTTGTCCGGTCTGTCAGGTTTTCGTCAGGCCGGCATAAAACTTTATGCTTGACGGGTGCGATGTCGCGACCATTATGAACAGTGATGCCACTGTGTGCCGTACAGTTGTCGTTTAGTTCGGGGTGGTGTGTAGCTAGATATACTGTAAAAAAAAGAGACCGCCGTGGCGGTCTCTTTCGCTTATCGCGTGTGCACCTTAGACACGGCACTCAGCAGGAACGTACTTGTTGTCGTCAGCAACTGCAACTGCGCACGTCCAGGTAATGTTGCCGTCTGCGTTCGGTAACGGTACCAGGGTAATGGTGACACTGCCTGCGGCAGGAGTCGTCACAAGCGTGACAGTGCCGCCAGCGCATGTCATGCTTTGGAGGTTATCAGTAGCAACGGTGGTGTCGGTAACGCCGCGGCAGGCGGTGGCGTCAATGCCGTTTGCGTTGGCAATGTTTTCACCAATCGTGGCTTTGGCGCCGGAGCCCAATACCATCGCTTCGGAAACACGCGCGCGAATGGTGTAGTCCTGATAAGCCGGCAGTGCAATCGCGGCCAGAATACCAATGATCGCAACCACGATCATCAGTTCGATAAGGGTAAAGCCCTGTTGTACTTTCTTCATGAGTAAGTCCTCTTAAAAACAGTAACGTATTGTCAAATAGCGTCGTGGAACAGAAGCCTTGCGGTGCTTCCCTGCGACTGACGCGCTGTCGTCGGCAAGGCGGTACCTGTTGCTTGGCTTGCCCTGCTTAATGCAGGTGGCGTGCCAAACCCGTGGCGCCGCACGCAAAACGTTGACGGCACCCGTCTCGGGCTTCTTTAATTTTTTTCTGCAACAAGCAGATAGCGTACGCTGGGGGGTCAGGTCTGGTGGGGCATGTGCGGTTCCTCCTGGATGTGTTGTCAACGATCTTCCCTGATCGTCAGCGTCGGTCTGACGCGGTGTTTCACTGTATGTGACGCGTTACGTCACTTTGCTCTATTCGAGGCCCAGTTTTTTCAGGCGGTAGCGCATGGCGCGAAAGGTGATTCCGAGCAGTTTCGCCGCTGCCGTCTTGTTGTTGCCGGTCTGGTCCAGTGCGTTGAGGATAGCCTGTCTTTCGATATTTTCAAGATATTCTTCCAGCGCAACGCCTTCCGGCGGGGCGGGCACCGGTTCTTCGTCGGCGGTTTCAGGGATGTCAGCCGTGTCGGGCAGCGCGAGGTCGTCGGGCTGTATCTCCTGCCCGTCGCACAGGGTGAGTGCGCGCTCCAGGATATTTTCCAGTTCGCGCACGTTGCCGGGGAAGGCATAACGTTGCAGGGTGTCCAGTGCCTCCGGGCCGAGCCGGATAGCATCGTCGCCCGGCGCCAGTCGCGCGAGGATGTGTTCCGCCAGTTGGGGGATGTCCTCGCGCCGCTGGCGCAGGCTGGGGACCTTGAGTTCAATCACATTAATACGGTAGAACAGATCCTGGCGGAAGGCGCCTTCGTCGACCAGGCGCGAAAGGTTCTTGTGGGTGGCAGACAGGATGCGTACATCGACCGGGCTTTCCTTCTGTTCGCCGACCGGGCGCACGGCCTTTTCCTGGATGGCACGCAACAGTTTGACCTGCATCGACAGCGGCAGTTCGGCGACTTCGTCGAGAAACAGCGTACCGCCGTTGGCAGCCTGAAACAGACCTTCCTTGTCGCTGGTGGCGCCCGTGAAACTGCCTTTGCGGTGGCCAAAGAATTCGCTTTCCATGAGTTCTGAAGGAATGGCGCCGCAGTTGACCGGAACGAAGGGTTGCTCGTTACGCGGTCCCTTGGCGTGGATCAGGCGCGCCACCAGTTCCTTGCCGGTGCCGGATTCACCACTGATATAGACCGGTGCCTGGCTGCGTGCCAGCTTGGCGATGGTGTGGCGGATGGTCTGCATGATGGCAGAGTCGCCGAGCAGGGTGTCGCGGCTGCGTCGGTCGCGTGCCGGAAAGCTGCCGAGCTTGAGCGCGCCATTGACCAGGTTGCGCAGGATGTTCAGATCGACGGGTTTCGATACGAAATCGAAGGCGCCGACCTTCAGTGCCTGGATGGCAGTCTCCATGGAGCCGTGTGCGGTAATAACGGCGACCGGCAGATCCGGTTGTTGTTGCTGGATGAATTCCACCAGTTCCAGTCCATTGCCGTCCGGCAGGCGCATATCGGTCAGGCACAGGTCGAAGTGTTCGTTCTCCAGCAGTGCCCGTGCCTGCGATACGTTGGCGGCGGCGCGCGTGTCGATGTTCATGCGCCCCAGCGTCAACTCCAGCAGTTCGCGGATATCCGGTTCGTCATCGACAATGAGGGCCAGCGGGGTGCTCATGGCGTGTCAGGGGTGTGCTTTGTTGATGTACATGGCGGCATTCTAGCAGAGGTGGTGGCACATGCCCCGGTGACGCGTGGCATGGTCGAATCACGGTCAGTCATGGCCGGAGGCGAACTCGATGCGGAAACAGCTGCCGCCCTCACGGCGCGGGTGATAGCTGAGGCGCGCACGGTTCAGTTCGCACAGTTCGCGGGCAATATACAGGCCCAGGCCGGTGCCGCTGTTCTCGGTGGTAAAAAACGGCTCGAACATATGTGCGGCCGTGTCCGGGTCGACACCGGCGCCGCTGTCCAGAATATCCAGGCAGACGGTTCCATTGTGTCCCGCGCTTACCCGTAACTGGACGGTGCTGTCGGCAGGCGAGTGGCGCAGTGCGTTCTGGCACAGGTTGGCGAGCACCTGGCGCAGGTGGCCGGGGTCGCTCTGTATCGTCAGGTCGTCGTTCTCGATGTCGAGTGCAAGGCGAGCGGCGTCGGCGCCTTCGGTCTCGATAAACTCGCCGTGAAACAGCCGCAGCCATTCACTGAGTCGCAACGCCCGTGGCTGGCTGGCCGAGCGCCGCGAAAGTTGCAGGACGCTTTCGATGATTTCATTGACGCGCTGGCTGTGGCTGTTGATGATTTCGGTGAGTCGCTTGTCGCCGTCGTTCAACTGTTCCGATTCGGACAGCAGTTGGGCTGCATGGCTGATGGCGCCCAGCGGGTTGCGGATCTCGTGGGCGATGCTGGCGCTCATGCGGCCCAGCGAGGCCAGTTTGAGTTGCTGGCTTTGCTGCGCCAGCAAGGTGTCGTCATCGAGCAAAATGAGGGTGCCGGGTCCGTTCGAGGTGTCCAGTCGCGTGAAACGCGGTGTCAGGCCGGCACCCGCCGTGCCCGCCGGGATACTTTCCGCATGCAGCGCCGGGTTGCTTCGCCAGCGCGCCAGTTGCTCGGCCAGGGTCGGTGACAGCTTGCTCAGTGCTTGCCCCTCGGCGGATTCCAGGTTTAGCAGCTTACGTGCCCGCTCATTGGCGAGGCGCACCACGCCATCCGGGTCCACGACCAGAATGCCAGACTGTAGCTGACGGATGACGTACTGGTTAAGCTGCTGGAGGTTGGCGAGATCAAGGCCGCGCTGGGCAGCCAGGGCTTCGCTTTCGCGCAGGCGGATTGCCAGTACATGCGCCAGCGCGGCCGTCGCAAACAGCACCAGTCCCATCAGGCCGGCGCGGGTGACAGACCCGACGTTGGTGTTTTCAAGCTCCAGCAGCGTTATGCCGGTTTCAAACAGGAGCGCCAGGGAGGCCACCGCGGCGAACAGGTAGGCCATGCGCCCGGGTAGCAGCAGTGCCCCGACCGCGATGGTGATGACCAGCAGCGCAGTGAGCGGGCTCCCCACCCCGCCGGTGGCGAAAGTCAGCAGCGTCAGTGCGGCGATGTCAGCAAGGATCTGCAGCAACGCCTGGAACCGGTAGCCGGGGCGCCTCAACCGGGTCGCGGTGCCGGCGGCGAGGGCGAAGATCAGCCAGGTGAACAGGGTCGAACGAAACAGTGCGTGGTCCTGTACGCCAAACGGGTTGCTGTCCTGCAGGCTGAAATACAGTACCGCCAGCAGGCCGGTGAGGATGAG
>CAYSRA010000131.1:0-6578 GCA_964433205.1 uncultured Thiohalobacter sp.
TGGGAGCGCTGCGCCTACATCCTCTCGGTGAAAATGCGCGAACCACAGTTCTCCGGCCAGACCAAGGAACGACTGTCCTCGCGCGAGTGCGCGGCGTTTGTGTCCGGCGTGGTCAAGGACGCCTTCAGTCTGTGGCTCAACCAGCACACCGAGGCCGGCGAGCAGATCGCCCAGCTGGCCATACAGAACGCCCAGGCGCGCCAGCGCGCCGGCAGGAAGGTGGTGCGCAAGAAGGTCACCAGCGGGCCGGCGCTGCCGGGCAAGCTGGCGGATTGCAGTAACAACGACCTGGCGCGCTCCGAACTGTTTCTGGTGGAGGGGGATTCTGCCGGAGGCTCCGCCAAGCAGGCACGCGATCGTGAGTTCCAGGCGGTAATGCCGTTGCGCGGCAAGATCCTTAATACCTGGGAAGTGGACCCTTCGGAGGTGATGGCGTCGCAGACGGTGCACGATATCGCGCTGGCTATCGGCGTGGATCCAGGATCCCCGGATCTGAAAAACCTGCGCTACGGAAAAATCTGTATCCTCGCCGATGCTGACTCGGACGGCGCACACATCGCGACACTGCTGTGTGCATTGTTCCTGCGCCATTTTCAGACGCTGGTAGGAGCCGGCCACGTGTTCGTCGCCATGCCGCCACTGTATCGTATCGACGTCGGCAAACAGGTCTTCTACGCGCTCGATGATGCCGAGCGGCAGGGTGTGCTCGACCGCATCGCCGCGGAAGGCATCCGGGGCAAGATCAATGTCCAGCGCTTCAAGGGGTTGGGCGAAATGAATCCCATGCAACTGCGTGAAACCACTATCGATCCCAACACGCGGCGATTGGTACAGCTCACTGTCGAGCCGGGGGACGCCAGCTACCGCACACTGGACCTGTTGCTCGCCAAGGGGCGGGCTTCCGACCGCCGCAACTGGCTTGAGAAAAACGGCAATCTTGCCGATATATAAACCAGATTGGCCAGACACTGTTCTGCCGCTTTCTAACTTTATGAAATTACGGGTAAATTAATCGTGCCCCCGGTCCGTGGCGGCGTGGGCGGGCAGGAGAGATATGGGCGAGATCATCGTCAAACACTTCAAGCGTCCCGATCCGGCATCGGCTCGAAAAGAGCTGGTCACCGAAATCGTGGTGGAGGGTTCGGATACCGGGCATTTTCTCCGGCGCATTGAAGAATCCCGTCTTACCCGCCCCTGTTTTCAGACCATCGACATGCGAGGTCGGGTGGCGGGGGAATGCCGGCGTTATGCCTTCAACGACCGCGTTCACTACCTCGATGATATTTCCTTCCAGATGTTCGAGCGCGGGCTGCGCGAGAACAACGGCGTGTATACCGTTGGCATGTTCGAGGCGATTGTCGGCGGCGCGCATACCCTTCAGGCTCAGCTCAATGCGCGCGAGGAAGCGGAACGCCGTCGCCAGGAAATCGAACAACGGCGCCTGGAGCGGGCGCGTGACGCGGCGCACGAGCGTGCCAGTGTAGAAGGCATTGACGATACAGAAGACGTGCAGCCGGTGGTGGCGGACAACCCCGATCTGCTGCCACTCGGTTACTTCCGCAAGCGCGAGCACCCGCGCATGCAATACGCCTGCAAGGTGATGTTGCAGCGCGGCAACATCAAGAGCAGCGGTATTACCCGGGATATTTCGGTGTGCGGTGTGCAGGTTCGTATCAAGGGGCTGGCGGCGTTCCGTGAGGGGCAGGAAGTCCGTATTTCGTTTGTCGGGTTCCAGGACAGGGCAAACGGGGTGCAGGTCGACGATATCGCCTACCGGCTGGTGCGTATCGAGTCCCGCGAGAACGAGACGGCGCTGTTTATGCGCAGGGTGTCCGTCGATGAGCCGGCCGGGTTTTCGGACTTTATCTCGGACTTTGTCGAAGAAAACCAGCGGCGCTACAAGCTCGATGTGGACGACGAGTACCAGTCGGTGCTGAGCTGGTACTACGAGCGCTGTCACGCGCAGAGCGCGACACAGCTACCCATGTTCGTAGAGGATACCGGTTCGGGTGACCTGCGCGTGCAGGCGGTCGCCATGAGTGAGGGAAACACCCACCTGGCGCGTTTTTTCTGCACCGCCGTGGACAATTACGACTTCAGCCCGTTGTGTCTGCCCGGGCGGGTCCGGCACCTGGCCGAACATGGCGAGTTTGTGATGGCAATTTATCGCCGCAAGGGTGAAGGTGACGACTGCATGCGTCTCCATTCGGCGGCCGACTTCGAGTTTTCAACGCTGCACGATTTTCTCCGCTTCGTGCGCTACGCCGCGACACAGCCTGAGTACAGTGTCGTAAAGGTGCAGGCCGGCAGCACGCCGATGCGCCAGGTTTCCGAAAAGAAGATTGACGAAGCCTCGCAACGTCTACAGTACAAGGCTGAGGCGCAGATGAAGGTGTTGCGTGAACAGCTCGCGCGCCTGTCATTTGTTGCCTACGTCATGGATGTGACGCGCAAATATGTTGGCGTAACATTGCCGGATGCGTCGGTTGACGGGCTCGCGGCGTGGGTCGGGGCGGAGCGGCGCAAACTCGCTGATGGTTCGGTGGAACAGGTGCTCGATCTTCCCCGCGAACAGCTCAGGGTTGAACTGGTCCGTTTCGGCTACGTGGAGCGACGACGCGAGGACCGCTATCTCGCTGAAACCCGGGTCGATGTCAAAATTGCAGGCCGCAGCTTCGAGGGAATGTCGCGGGATATTTCCACACGGGGTATTCGCATCCAGCTGACGGAGCGGGTCGTCGTGAAGCCCGGCGCACCGGTGAAGGTGGGGCTGGTCTCGCTTCAGCAAAAAAAATCCAGCGCCAACCTGATGGATATTCCCTACCTTGTCGTTAACTCGCGGGATGACGAGCAGGGTACGACGCTGATGCTGGAGCGCGTGCTGGGCAGTGCGAAAGAGGGGTTGAAGGAATTTTTTGTCGAACTGATCACCAAGAACCAGCACAAGCTGGGTGTAGATGCCGGTGACATCTGGAGTGCAACCACGTCGCGCTTGTACGAGTCGTTGCTGGCGGCCAATACACCGAGCATCCCGTTTTTCCTCGGGCGTAACGTGGAGGGTGGGGCGCACCTGCAGTTTGTCGGGGTTCCCGAGGGCGGTAATGCGCTGCTGGATTTCTTCGCGACGGAAAGCGGTCACGATTTCCGCTGTCTCAATAACCCCGGCGTCGTCACGGCGTTGTATGATGCCGTCCAGATTCTTATGCGCCAGCAAAAGGCCTCACAGGAACCGCCGGCGCCGTTCGAACTGGAACTCTACCTGTATCGTGAACTCGACGAGGAAACGGGCGAGGTGTTCATCCACGCCGCGACCGAACTGGATTTTTCCAGCGACTCCGGCCGTGAAGCCTATCTGCGCAAACTGTCCGCAAAGCCCGAATGGCGTTGTCTGAAGATTGTTACGACGTTCGTTCACGCACTGGATGAAAAATCACTGAACAAATTGATGGCGTCGGTGCGCGAGCAGTCAAAACACCGCGCAATCAAGTTCTCCGATCTGGCGCATTCAGTGGTGGGCTGCGGCGAACTGATCGATATCACCCGACAGTGTTCCTCGCTGCTGGGGGCGCCGGCTGACGCGTGAGTCTTTCCGGCCCGATTCCGGCGGGCGGCGGGTTTGTCGTTCCCTCACGGGCCCCTGCATCGGTACAATAGCCCGGTCCTGAAACTGATCACGGAACCGGCATGTCCACAGATACCGTCGTCGAAAGCACCGAAACGCTTCCGCTTCACACCTTTACTGAAAAGGCGTACCTGGATTACTCCATGTACGTCATTCTCGATCGTGCCCTGCCGCACATTGGCGACGGCCTCAAGCCCGTGCAGCGGCGCATCGTTTACGCCATGTCGGAACTGGGCCTGTCGGCGCGTGCCAAGTTCAAGAAATCGGCGCGTACGGTCGGTGACGTGCTGGGTAAATTCCATCCGCACGGCGATTCGGCCTGCTACGAGGCCATGGTGCACATGGCCCAGCCGTTCTCGTTCCGCTACCCGCTGATCGACGGGCAGGGTAACTGGGGCGCCCAGGACGATCCCAAGTCCTTCGCGGCAATGCGCTACACCGAAGCGCGTCTGTCACCGTTTTCGGAAGTGCTGCTGGCGGAACTGGGTGACGGGACCGTGGACTGGAGCGCGAATTTCGACGGCACCCTGCAGGAACCGGTTCTCCTGCCCGCGCGCCTGCCGGTGGTGTTGCTGAACGGCGCGGCCGGTATCGCGGTGGGTATGGCTACGGATATTCCGCCACACAATCTGCGCGAGGTGGGTGCTGCGGCGATTCACCTGCTGGAAAACCCCAAAGCGACGGTCGAGGATTTGTGTGGGCATATCCAGGGACCGGATTACCCCACCGGCGGCGACATTATTACGCCGCGCGAGGAACTGCTGCGCGCCTACCAGACCGGTAACGGAAGTGTGCGCATCCGCGCCCGTTATGAGCAGGAAGGTGGCGATATCGTCGTCACCGAATTGCCCTGGCAGGTGTCGGGCGCCCGGGTACTGGAACAGATTGCCGCGCAGATGACGGCCAAAAAATTGCCGATGGTGGCGGACCTGCGCGATGAATCGGATCACGAGAACCCGACCCGGCTGGTGATCGTGCCGCGTTCCAGCCGCGTCGATGTCGACGCGATCATGCTGCACCTGTTTGCAACGACAGATCTGGAGCGCAGCTACCGGATCAACATGAACATGATCGGCCTGGACGGCCGGCCGGCGGTCAAGGACCTGCGCACGTTGCTCAGGGAATGGCTGGAGTTCCGGATTGGCACGGTCACACGGCGCTTGCAGTACCGGCTCGACAAGGTGCTGGACCGGCTGCACATCCTCGACGGCCTGCTGGTTGCCTACCTGAATATCGATGAAGTTATCGCCATTATCCGCAGCGAGGACGAGCCCCGCCCCGTGCTCATGAAGCGTTTCAAATTGAGCGAGCGGCAGGCGGACGCCATTCTCGATCTGAAATTGCGTCACCTGGCGAAACTCGAGGAGATGAAGATTCGGGGTGAGCAGGAAGAGCTGGCTGCCGAGCGTGACCGGCTGAAAAAAACCCTGTCGTCGAAGCAGCGCCTGCGCACACTGGTAAAAAAGGAAATCACCGCAGATGTCGAGAAGTTTGGTGACGACCGGCGTTCCGCGCTGGTTACGCGCCCTGCCGCGCAGGCGATGGACGAGACCGCGCTGATCCCCAGCGACCCGGTAACCATCGTGCTGTCGGAAAAAGGCTGGGTACGCGCGGCCAAGGGCCACGATGTCGATGCCTCGACACTGAATTACAAGGCGGGTGACAGTTTTCTTGCCGCGGTGCAGGGGCGCAGCAACCAGCAGGTGGTGTTTCTCGATTCCACGGGGCGCGCCTACACGCTGGCCGCCCACAGCCTGCCCTCGGCGCGCGGTCAGGGTGAGCCGTTGACCGGCCGCTTCAATCCGCCCGATGGCGCCCGCTTTGTCGGTGTCATGGCCGGTGATCCCGACAGCCTGTACCTGCTGGCGAGCGACGCCGGCTACGGCTTTATCGCCCGGCTCGGCGATCTCTATGCCCGCACCAGGGCCGGCAAGTCAGTGTTGTCCGTGCCGAAGAACGCCAGTGTGCTGCCGCCGGTGCGGGTGAAGAACGCCGAAACCGACCGGGTGGCGGCGATCGACCTGCAGGGTCATATGCTGGTGATCCCGGCTGCCGAAGTACCGCGTCTGAACCGCGGCAAGGGCATCAAGATCCAGGGCGTCAATGCGAAGAAGCTGGCCGCCGGCGAGGAACGTATGGTGGCCGTGGTCAGCGTACCGGAACACGGTGCGCTGGTGCTGCACGCCGGCAAACGCCACCTGAAGCTGAAAACGTCGGAACTGGAGGTCTACCAGGCTGATCGTGGCCGCAAGGGCAGGAAACTCCCGCGCGGCCTGCAGCGTGTCGATCATGCCGTGGCGGAATGACCCGGGTGCAACTGTCCCGGGTCAGGCCGCGTAACAGGCGGGGCATTGCATTCAGCAGGCTTTGGTCGCTGCCTCGTACCGTCATCCTCCGCTAGTCGTTGCTGCGCTGACCTGAGCACGGTCAGTGCACCGGCGGCGACAGGCAGGTAGAATGGCGCCCGTTCATTATTTGCCAGGAAACGGTTTTATGTCCCTGATTCGCCCCTTTGCCGGCCTGAGGCCGGTGCCGGAACACGCCAACGATGTGGTGGCGCCACCCTATGACGTACTCAACAGTGCGGAAGCCCGCGAGCGGGCTGCCGGTCGCCCGTTGAGTTTTCTGCATATTTCCAAGGCGGAAATCGATCTGCCGGAAGGCACCGATCCCTACGATCCGGCGGTCTATGCGAAGGCAGCGGAAAACCTGCAGACGCTTGTCACTGACGGTGTGCTGAAGCGCGAGGACAAACCGGTCTACTCCGTTTACCGGCTGACCATGGGCGCCCACGTGGGCCACGGCGCGCGGCGTGGGGGAGAGGCCGGGTGACGCGGTCCACGGCGCCGCCGTAGAGGCAGTCGCGGGCTATGGGGTGGCCGGGATGGGCAAGGTGGACGGGGACCTGGTGGGTCCGTCCGGTCCGGAGGAGACAGGCAACGATGGTGGTGTCCCC
>CAYSRA010000132.1:0-6512 GCA_964433205.1 uncultured Thiohalobacter sp.
CCAATCGTTCCCACATTGACATGCGGCTTCGTACGTTCAAATTTTTCCTTGGACACGACTGCTACCCTCTTCCGGTTTTGTTAGTGCCTGATTGCTTAAGATGCCTTTCTGATGATCGTTTCCACCACGCTGGCTGGCGCCTCGGCGTACTTGGCAAACTCCATCGAATACGTCGCGCGACCCTGGGTGGCGGAACGCAGATCGGTGGCATAACCGAACATCTCCGCCAGCGGAACCTCGGCGCGTATCACTTTACCTGCAGGCGTGTCTTCCATACCCTGCACATGACCTCGCCGGCGATTCAGATCGCCCATTACGTCACCCATGTTTTCTTCCGGGGTGACGACTTCAACCTTCATAATCGGTTCCAGCAGCACCGGGTCGCCCGCCATCGCGCCATCGCGAAATGCCATTGACCCCGCGATCTTGAACGCCATCTCCGACGAGTCAACATCGTGGTACGAACCGTCATACAGCGTAGCCCTGACATCCACTACCGGGTAGCCAGCGATCACACCGCTTTCCATCTGTTCCCGTATGCCCTTGTCGACGGCGCCGATGTATTCACGGGGAATCACACCACCGACGATCTGGTCGACAAACTCATAGCCACTACCCGCCGGCAACGGCTCCAGCTTCAGCACCACGTGACCGTACTGGCCGCGGCCGCCGGACTGGCGCACAAACTTGCCTTCCGCCTTCTCGACCACCTTGCGAATGGTCTCGCGGTAGGCAACCTGCGGCGCACCGACGTTGGCGTCAACGCCAAATTCACGCTTCATGCGGTCGACGATGATGTCGAGGTGCAGCTCCCCCATCCCGGAGATGATGGTCTGACCGGACTCTTCGTCTGTCCGCACCCGGAAGGACGGGTCTTCCTGCGCGAGCTTGCTCAGCGCCACGCCCATCTTTTCCTGGTCGCTCTTGGTGCGCGGTTCGACCGCAACCGAAATTACCGGCTCCGGGAACTCCATACGCTCCAGCGTGATCACGTTGTTGATATCGCACAGGGTGTCACCCGTGGTGACGTCCTTCAGCCCCACCGCCGCGGCGATGTCACCGGCGTACACTTCCTTGATCTCTTCACGCGAGTTGGCATGCATCTGCACGATGCGGCCCACGCGCTCCTTCTTGTGCTTGACCGGGTTATAGACGGTGTCGCCAGACTTCAGCACACCGGAATACACCCGGAAAAACGTTAACGTACCCACAAAGGGGTCCGTCGCAATCTTGAAGGCCAGTGCGGCAAACGGCGCATCGTCCGAGGCCTCGCGCGTTGCCAGCGTACCTTCCCTGTCATCGAGATGGCCGGTAATCGGCGGCACGTCGACCGGCGACGGCATATAGTCGATGACGGCGTCCAGCATGGCCTGCACGCCCTTGTTCTTGAAGGCTGACCCGCACAATGCCGGGACTACCTCATTGGCCAGCGTCCGCTGGCGAATACCTGCGCGAATCTCGTCATCCGAGAGATCCCCGTTTTCCAGGTACCGCTCCATCAAATCGTCATTGGCCTCGGCCGCCGCCTCGACCATGTTCTCGTGCCATTCGGCGCAGAGATCCTTGAGGTCGTCCGGGATCTCGCGCAACTCGTAGGTCACACCCATGTCGGCCTCGTTCCAGTAGATGGCCTTCATGCGGATCAGGTCGACCACGCCTTCAAAATTCTCTTCCGCACCGATCGGAATCTGCATCGGCACCGGGTTCGCGCCCAGTCGCTCGCGGATCTGCCCGACAACCCGAAGGAAATCGGCGCCGGCGCGATCCATTTTGTTAACGAACGCCATGCGCGGCACACCGTACTTGGTGGCCTGGCGCCACACCGTCTCCGATTGCGGCTCGACACCGCCGACCGCGCAGAACACGGCGACCGCGCCGTCCAGCACCCTCAGGGAGCGCTCGACCTCAATGGTGAAGTCCACGTGCCCGGGCGTATCAATAATATTGATACGATGCTGCTCGTACTGCTTGTCCATGCCCTGCCAGAAACAGGTCGTGGCCGCGGAGGTGATAGTGATACCCCGCTCCTGCTCCTGCTCCATCCAGTCCATGGTGGCAGCGCCGTCGTGCACCTCGCCGATCTTGTGCGAGATGCCGGTGTAATACAGAACGCGCTCTGTCGTTGTCGTCTTGCCGGCATCAATGTGCGCCATGATGCCGATGTTGCGATAACGACTGATTGGAGTCTTGCGCGCCACTGTCGTCAGTCCTGTTTTGCTTCGCCGTTACCAGCGATAGTGTGCGAAGGCCTTGTTGGCCTCGGCCATACGGTGTGTATCTTCCTTCTTCTTTACCGCGGAGCCACGGCTTTCCGAGGCATCCATCAACTCTCCGGCCAGACGCAGCGCCATGGATTTTTCACCACGCTTGCGTGCCGCGTCGATCACCCAGCGCATGGCCAGGGTGGTACGTCGCGCCGGTCGCACTTCAACCGGAACCTGGTAGGTCGCACCACCGACACGACGGGACTTGACCTCGACCGACGGGCGGATGTTATCCAGCGCCTTGTCGAGCAACTCGATCGGATCGCTGTCGCCACGCGACTGAATCTGGTCCAGCGCGCCATAGATAATGCGTTCGGCAACGGATTTCTTGCCCGACTTCATGACCATATTGATGAATCTGGCCAACATCAGGTTGCCAAACTTTGGATCGGGGAGAATCTCCCGTCGCTCAGCCGCTCTTCTTCTCGACATGGTTTACGTCTCTAAATCCTGTTAACTCGACAGACCGTTACGACTTCGGTCGCTTGGCGCCGTACTTGGAACGGCCCTGACGGCGACTTTCGACGCCCTGGGTATCCAGACTGCCGCGCACCGTGTGGTAGCGCACACCCGGCAAATCCTTCACACGACCGCCGCGAATCAGGACCACCGAGTGCTCCTGGAGGTTGTGCCCTTCACCACCAATATAGGTCGTTACTTCATAACCGTTGGTCAGGCGCACACGGGCGACCTTTCGCAGCGCCGAGTTCGGCTTCTTCGGGGTCGTGGTGTACACGCGGGTGCAAACACCACGCCGCTGGGGACAAGCCTCCAGTGCCGGGACGTTGCTCTTCACCTGTTTACGGGTGCGTGGTTTGCGCACCAGCTGGTTAATCGTGGCCATTAAGTGTTCTCCACCCTCAACTCACAGAGAGTGCTGAAAAGTTTTATAAAGTCCTGAAAATAAACGACAGGGCGGGCGAACCCGGCCTGTCGAAGGAGGCGCATTTTAGGTATTTCGCCTGACACTGTCAAGCAAAAAATCGGTTCAGCCAGGACGCGCGCCGCATCCCGGTGCACCGGACCTTCAAATCGTCAACCTTCTGTCACCTGCGTGGTCTCGTCGTCCGCGGAAGGTTCGCTGGCCGGACGCGCCGGCATGACATCCTCAACGGAAATACCCTGACGCTGTCGCCGCCGTTCCAGGTGGTGCGCCAGGCCAGTACCCGCCGGAATCAGGCGACCAACGATGACATTCTCCTTGAGACCGCGCAGTTCGTCGCGCAGGCCGCGGACCGAGGCCTCGGTGAGCACGCGCGTGGTCTCCTGGAAGGATGCTGCGGACACGAACGATTCGGTTGCCAGCGAAGCCTTGGTGATACCCAGCAGCATTGGCGTCCATTTGGCCGGCTGCTTGCCCTCCGCCTCCAGCTTCTCGTTCTCGTCCAGCACGCGGGCCTTGTCGGCCTGCTCGCCACGCAGGAACCTCGAGTCACCGGCATCGGTAATCTCGACCTTGCGCAGCATCTGGCGAATGATGACCTCGATGTGCTTGTCGTTGATGCCGACACCCTGCAACCGGTAGACGTCCTGGATTTCCTTGACCAGGTATTCCGCCATCACCGTGGTACCACGCAGGCGCAGGATATCGTGCGGGTTCGGCTCACCTTCAGCCAGTACTTCACCCTTGGTCACCTGTTCACCCTCGAACACCGAGATATGACGCCACTTGGGAATCAGTTCCTCGTAGGTCTCACCACCCGGCTCAGCGATAACAAGTCGCTGTTTACCCTTGGTTTCCTTACCAAAACCGACGGTACCCGAGGTTTCCGCGAGGATAGCCGGGTCCTTCGGCTTGCGCGCCTCGAACAGGTCGGCGACACGTGGCAGACCACCGGTGATATCACGGGTCTTGGAGGATTCCTGGGGAATACGCGCAACCACATCGCCGACCTGCACTTCCGCGCCGTCTTCCAGCGCCACAATGGCGCCGGCGGGCAGGAAGTAGTGGGCAACGAAGTCCGTGCCCGGGATCTTCAGCTCGTTACCGTCATTGTCTACCAGTCGCACCATGGGGCGCAGATCCTTGCCGGCGCTGCCGCGCTGCTTGGGATCGGTGACCACCAGGTTGGTAAGACCAGTGATTTCGTCGGTGTGCTTCTGAACCGACACGCCATCGACAAAATCGACAAAACGCACACGCCCGGCCACCTCGACCACGATCGGGTGGGTATGGGGATCCCAGTTGGCGATCACCTGGCCGCCCTCAACCTTCTGGCCGTCGGCGGCGGTAATGACCGCACCATAGGGCACCTTGTAGCGTTCGCGCTCACGCCCGTGCTCGTCGACCACGCCGATCTCGCCGGAACGCGAAACCGCAACCAGGTTTCCGTTCTTGTCGGTCACAGTCTTGATGTTGTGCAGCTTGATGGAACCGCTGTTCTTCACCTCGACGCTGTTGACGGTCGCAGTACGACTCGCCGCGCCACCAATGTGGAAAGTACGCATGGTGAGCTGGGTGCCCGGCTCGCCGATCGACTGTGCCGCGATAACACCGATCGATTCACCGATGTTGACCCGGTGCCCGCGCGCCAGGTCGCGACCGTAACACTTGGAGCAGATACCGTAACGGACCTTGCAGGCAATCGGCGAACGCACCTTGATCTCGTCGATACTGGCGGCCTCGATCTTCTCGACCCATTTTTCGTCGATCAGCGTGCCTTCCGGCACTACCACCTCGTCGGTGCCCGGCGCATAGGTGTCAGCCGCCGTCACGCGACCCAGCACGCGCTCGCTGAGTGACTCCACCACATCGCCGCCTTCGACCAACGGTGTCATCAGCATGCCTTCGTCGGTACCACAATCTTCCTCGGTCACCACCAGATCCTGCGCCACGTCGACCAGGCGACGGGTCAGATAACCGGAGTTGGCCGTCTTCAGTGCAGTATCGGCCAGACCCTTTCGCGCACCGTGGGTGGAGATAAAGTACTGCAACACGTCCAGGCCTTCTCGGAAGTTCGCGGTGATCGGCGTCTCGATGATCGAACCGTCCGGCTTGGCCATCAGGCCGCGCATGCCGGCGAGCTGACGAATCTGCGCGGCGGAACCACGCGCGCCGGAGTCGGCCATCATGTACACCGAGTTGAAGGAGTCCTGCTTGACCTTCTCGCCCTTGGCATTGACGACCTCTTCCTTACCCAGTTTTTCCATCATTGCCTTGGCGACCTGGTCATTGGTGCGCGACCAGATATCGACAACCTTGTTGTAGCGCTCGCCGTTGGTTACCAGGCCGGAGGTATACTGGTTCTCGATTTCCTTCACCTCCTGCTCGGCCTCGGCAAGGATTTTGGCCTTTTCTTCCGGGATCACCATATCATTGATGCCGAAGGACACCGCGGCGCGCGTGGCGTAGGCAAAGCCGGTGTACATCAACTGGTCGGCGAACACCACGGTAGCCTTCAGGCCAACGTTGCGGTAGCACAGGTTGATGACACTGGAGATCGCCTTCTTGGTCATGTTGCGATCCACCGCCTCGAAGGGAATGCCCTCGGGCAGGATCTCGGACAGCAGGGCACGACCGACTGTGGTCTCAAGGATGCGGGTGCGGTGTTCCAGTTCGCCGTCGTCGGTGATATTGCTGTCCTTCAGACGCACCGTCACCCTGGCGTGCAAATCGGCAAAGCCGCTCTGGTAGGCACGATGTACTTCGGATACATCAGCAAACGACATGCCTTCACCCTTCGCGTTCACACGCTCGCGGGTCATGTAGTACAGGCCCAGCACCACGTCCTGCGACGGCACGATAATCGGCTCGCCGTTGGCCGGCGACAGGATGTTGTTGGTGGACATCATCAGGGTGCGCGCTTCCAGCTGGGCTTCCAGCGACAGCGGCACGTGTACCGCCATCTGGTCACCGTCGAAGTCGGCGTTGAATGCCGCACACACCAGCGGGTGCAACTGGATCGCCTTGCCTTCGATCAGCGTCGGTTCAAACGCCTGAATACCGAGACGATGAAGGGTCGGCGCACGGTTGAGCATGACCGGGTGCTCACGGATAACCTCTTCGAGGATATCCCACACCTCGGCGCCCTCGCGCTCGACCAGTTTCTTGGCCGCCTTGATGGTGGTCGCCAGGCCGCGCAACTGCAGCTTGCTGAAAATAAACGGCTTGAACAGTTCCAGCGCCATGCGCTTGGGCAGGCCACACTGGTGCAGACGCAGGGTCGGACCCACCACGATCACGGAACGGCCGGAGTAGTCGACGCGCTTGCCGAGCAGGTTCTGGCGGAAACGCCCCTGCTTGCCCTT
>CAYSRA010000133.1:0-6491 GCA_964433205.1 uncultured Thiohalobacter sp.
GTGACGTATTCACACCACCGGGGATCAATGGAGTCTGACCCCATTGAAATCAGCGTCGTTCCAGGAGGATGAATTCGTAGTCGAATTCGTTGCGGTCGTCGCGCGGATGCGACTCGCGTGATACCTCGTGCCATTGCGTTTCGTCGAATTCGGGGAACCAGGCGTCGCCCTCGACGTCTGCCTTGATGCGGGTGAGGTACAGGCGGTCGGCACGGTCGAGCAGCTGCCGGTAGAGATTGGCGCCGCCGATAACCATCGCCTCGTCGCTGCCGGCGGCGACTTCCAGAGCCTGTTCGACGGAGTGCACCACCACGCAACCTTCGGCCTGGTAGCCGACGTCGCGGGTGATGACGATGTTGGTGCGGCCCGGCAAGGGGCGGCCGATGGATTCCCAGGTCTTGCGGCCCATGATGACCGGCTTGCCCATGGTGACGGCCTTGAAGTGCTTGAGGTCGGCGGGCAGGCGCCAGGGCAACTGGTTGTCGCGGCCGATCACCCGGTTCTGCGCCATGGCGGCGATCAGGGAGAGTTTCATTACACCGCGACCGGCGCCTTGATGTGCGGGTGCGGGTCGTAGTCGGCCAGTTCGAAATCCTCGAAGCGGAACGCGAACAGGTCCTTGACGTCCGGGTTGATCTTCATGGTTGGCAACGGGCGCGGCTGGCGCTGCAACTGGGTGTGTGCCTGGTCGAGGTGGTTGACGTACAGGTGCGCGTCGCCCAGCGTGTGCACGAAATCGCCGGGCTTCAGGCCGGTGACCTGCGCCATCATCAGGGTCAACAGGGCATAGGAAGCGATGTTGAACGGCACGCCAAGGAAGATGTCGGCGCTACGCTGGTAGAGCTGGCAGGACAGCTTGCCCTCGGCCACGTAGAACTGGAACAAGGCGTGGCAGGGCGGCAACGCCATGTTGTCGATCTCGCCCACGTTCCAGGCGCTGACGATGATGCGCCGCGAATCCGGGTTGTGCCTGATCTGCTCGATCGCCTGGCTGATCTGGTCGATGTGGCGTCCGTCGGCGGTTGGCCAGGAGCGCCACTGGGAACCATATACCGGCCCCAGTTCACCGTTCTCGTCGGCCCACTCGTCCCAGATGCTGACACCGTTCTCTTTCAGGTAACGGATGTTGGTGTCGCCCTGCAGGAACCACAACAGCTCGTGGATGATGGAGCGCAGGTGCAGCTTCTTGGTGGTGATCGCCGGAAAACCCTCGCCGAGATCGAAGCGCATCTGGTAGCCGAACACGCTCAGGGTGCCGGTGCCGGTACGGTCTTCCTTGCGCACGCCCGTGTCCAGCACGTGCTGCATCAGATCAAGATACTGCTTCACGCTTTCCTCTCCCCGAGTAGGCCCACCACAACAGATAGATGCCGAACAGGATCATCGGTGCCGACAGCACCATGCCCTCGGTCACCCAGCCGAACGCCAGGTAGCCGATGTGGGCATCGGGTTCGCGCACGAATTCGACCGCAAACCGGAACAGGCCGTAGAACAACATGAACATGCCGGACACGGCGCGGCGCGGGCGCGGCTTAGCCGAGTAGAACCAGAGTATCAGGAACAGCACCAGCCCTTCCAGCAGGGCCTCGTAGAGCATTGAGGGATGGCGCGGCTGGTTGTCGACGAACGGGAACACCATACCCCACGGCAGATCGGTGGGCCGCCCCCACAGTTCGCCGTTGATGAAATTGCCGATGCGCCCCGCACCCAGCCCGATGGGTACGTAGGGCGCAATCACGTCGGTGACTTCATAGAAGCCACGCCCGGTCTTGCGCCCGAACAGCCACATGGCGACGAACACGCCGAGCATGCCACCGTGGAAGGACATGCCGCCCTGCCAGATGCGGAAGATCATCAGCGGGTCGTCGAGAAACATCCCGAAGTTGTAGAACAGCACGTAGCCGATGCGCCCGCCTAGGATCACCCCCAGCGCGCCGTAGAACAGCAGGTCGCTGATCTCCTCCGGCTTCCAGCCCGAGCCCGGTTTGCGCGCGCGCAGGGTGCCCAGCCACCACACGGCGATGAAACCGACCAGGTACATCAGGCCGTACCAGTGGATGGCAAACGGGCCGAAAGAGACCACTACCGGGTCGATGTTCGGGTAGGTCAGCATCTCAACTCGGCAACACGCGGCAGAACAAGGCCTTCAGGTAGGCGGTTTCGGGAATGGCCGGATGCATCGGGTGATCCGGCCCCTGGTGGCCGCGCTCCAGGATCTGCAGGCTGCGGTCCAGGTGCCGCGACGACTGCAGCAGGATCTTCTGGAACTGATCCTCGGCGAGGTGGTGCGAACAGGACGCCGACACCAGGATGCCGTCCTTTTTCAGCACCTGCATGCCAAGCTGGTTGATGCGGTGGTAGGCCTGCTCGCCGGCCTTGCTGTCCTTGCGGCGCTTGATGAAGGCCGGCGGGTCCAGCACCACCACGTCGAAACGCTGCTGGTCGGCGCGCAACTGCGACAACACCTCGAAGGCGTCGCCCTGGATGCTGGCAACCTGGTCAGCCAGACCATTGGCTTCGGCAGACGCGTGCAGGCGGTCCAGCGCCTGCTCCGAGGCGTCCACGCAGAACACCTCGCTGGCGCCCGCGGCGGCGGCCTGCAGGCCCCAGCCGCCCACGTAGCTGAACACGTCCAGCACGCGCCTGTCCTTCGAGTAGGCGCGCAGGCGCTGGCGGTTCATGCGCTGGTCGTAGAACCAGCCGGTCTTCTGGCCCTCGCGCAACGACACCTGGAAGCGCAGACCGGATTCCTCGACGGTGACCGTGTCCGGCACCTCGCCGAGCGTCTCGCTGTAGCTGTCCAGCCCCTCGAACTTGCGAATCGAACTGTCGCAACGCAGCACCACGCCCTTCGGCCGGATGACCTTGTCGAGCGCTTCCAGCACCTGCTCGCGCACCGCCTCCATGCCGGCGGTGTTCAACTGCACGACGCACAGGTCGCCATAACGATCGATGACCAGCCCCGGCAACTGGTCGGACTCGCCGTACACCAGCCGGTAGAAGGGGCGGTCGAACAGTTGCTCGCGCAACGACAGTGCCACCTTGAGCCGGTGCACGATCAGCGAGCGGTCCAGCACGTAGGCCGGATCGCGACTCACCAGCCGCGCGCAGATCAGCGACGCCGGGTTGACGTAGCCGTTACCCAGCGGCTTGCCGTTGTGGGCCTGGATCTGCACCGCCTGCCCCGGGCTGAACGCCTTCAGCGGCGTCGCCGCGTTGTCCACCTCGTTGCTGTACACCCACAGGTGCCCGGCGCGCAACCGGCGTTCCTCGTTTTTCTTCAGCCGCAACGGGGGCAGGGTTTCAGTCACAACAGCGTCCTTCAATACAGCGTAATTCAAAGCCGGCAAGCTTACGCGCTCCCCGCCAGCGCGTCGAGCCGGGCGGGGTCGTGCAACAGCGCGCGCGCGGGCCACAGCAACAGGCTGCCGCCCCGGTAAGGCCAGCGCTGAACCGCTTCGGGAAGCCCTTTGGCGCCGTCCTTCGCATCGACCAGCAGGTAGCCGTCCGGGTGCGCATCCAGCCACTGCTGCAGGGCTTCCCGGTCGCGCAGCGGCTCGATGCGCCGTGTGAGCCGACCGAGGAAATGGAACTGTCCGTGGTACTTGCCCAGCCAGGCGACCGGCCGCTGCTGCGCCTGCAGCTGCGCGATGCGCTGACTGGCCGGTAGCAGGTCGAAGGGCGCGGTCGCCAGCGACAGCACGCCGAGGTACAGCACCGCCGTGGCGAACAGCATGGCCAGCGCCGCCACCCGCAGCGCCGCCGCCAGCGGCAGCGCCAGCCGCGCCAGCACCCAGGCCCACAACAACAGCGCCGGCCCCCACATCAGTTGCACCTGCGCCAGCCACGGCGGACCGTCCGGCCACCAGGGCAGCACCAGCAACACCACACCGGCCAGCGCCAGCAGCGCGGCGACGAACCGCAAGCGCTCGCGAGGCTCCGGCTGCGCGCGCTGCCAGCTGTCCAGCGCCCGCGCCAGCAGCGCCGCCAGCACCGGGAACAGCGGCAGCAGGTACTTGCCCTGCTTGCCGCTCACCAGGCTGAACAGCAGCAACGCCGGCACCAGCACCGCCAGACAGAAACGTATGCCGCTGTCCCACTGTCCCGGCCTGCCAAGGCGGCGCAACGCCTTCCACAGCGTCGGCCACAGCAGCCACGGCAGCCACATCACCGGCAGCAGCCACAGGTAGGTCCACCAGGGACTGCGGTGCGCGAAGCTGTTCACCACCCGGCCCGCCGACTGGCCCCAGAAGATCGCCTGCCGGTAGACCTCGCCGCCACTGAGTCCGGCCGGAATCGCCCACGCCAGCGCGATGGCTGCCGCCAGCGCCACCGACGCCGCAACACCAAAGTACCAGCGTCCCCAACCTGTGCCTTGCCCGGCCAGCCACCAGGGCGCCAGCAACGCCACCGGCAACACCGGCAGGAAGATCACCGGGCCCTTGGCCAGCACGCCGAGGCCCAGCGCCACACCGACCTGCAGCCAGCCGCGCCACGGCCGCTGCGCCGCGTCGAGCAGACCCAGCCAGGCCAGCAACGCCGACAGCACCAGCAGCATGTCGAACTGCACCAGGGTAAAGAAGTTGTGCCAGAACAGACCACCGAGCAACAGCCAGGGTGCCAGCGCGGCGACCCCGTCCGCCCGCGCCGGCCACAGGCGTCGCGCCAGCCGCGCCGACAACCACAGCGCCAGCAGGCTCAACACCAGCATCAGCAGGCGCGCCGACAGCGCCGACACGCCAAACAGCGCCCACAGACCATGGATCATCCAGAACAGCAGCGGCGGCTTGTGGCTGTAGGGCTCGCCATTGAGGTACGGCACCAGAAAATCACCACGCGACCACATCTCCCAGGCGACGCTGAGGTAACGGGTTTCATCGACCGGCAGCAGCGGCCGCAGCCACAACTGAATGGCCGCCAGCGCGGTCGCGGCCAGCAGTAACTGCGGCCAGCGTACAGAATCCACCTTCATGGCGAGTCACCGGGCGTGGCCGGGACATGTCCGCGATAGCGTCGGTACAACTGCATACCCAGCAACCCCGACACCAGGAACAGCAGCACACCAACGCCGATACGCAGGGCGGGATCGACACCCACGCCACTGCCGAGCAGTGAAAAAATCAGTGTCTGCGGTATATAACCGATCGCCGAGCCGGCGAAGAACGCCAGCGCCTGGACACCGCCCAGCCCGGCGGCCAGGTTCAGCAGCAGGTTGCTGCCGGCCGGCAGCAGGCGGATGACCAGCGTGGTGGTAAAGGTGTGTTCGTGCACGAACGCGGCGACACGCCGAAACCGTTCCGGTATGCCGGACACCCCCAGAAACCCTTTCGCCATGCGCCCGTAGCTGAAGCTCAGCACACAGCCCAGCAGCACCGCCAGCAGCGCCAGTGCCGTACCATCGATAAAGCCGAACGCGTAGCCGCCCAGGAACGCCACCACCTGGCGCGGCAGTCCCACGGATGCAAACAGTGCCGCGACGACAATAAACAACAAGCCGCCCTTTGCGCCCTGGTCGCGAACCATGTCGTCGATCCAGGCCTTGTCCGGCAACAGGCCGAACGCACCCGACTGCATCAACCAGCCGAGGCCGACCAGCAACAGTATCAGCAGCAGTCCTTTCAGCAAACGCCGGTACGGGTGCAAGGCTCAGTCGACCTCGCTCACGTCAGGGCGCAAGGGACGCCGGCGCAGCCACATCACCCCGAACAGGTCGACGATGCCGATCCACAGGCGGTTGAACAGGCCGTACTTGCTGGCGCCGCGCGCGCGCGGCCGGTGGTTGACCGGCACCGAACGCACCCCCCCGCCCTCGCGCAACACCAGCGCCGGCAGGAATCGGTGCATGTGATCGAAGCGCGGCAGTTGCAACACCGCCTCGCGGCGCAGCAGCTTGAGACCGCAGCCAGTGTCGGGGGTGGCGTCGCCCAGCAGCGCGGCGCGCACCCGGTTGGCGACCCGCGAGGACAGGCGCTTCAACCAGTTGTCGCGGCGCTGCCGGCGCCAGCCGCCCACCAGCCACAGATCGTCGGCGGCGCGCGCCACCTCGTACAGCGCGGGGATATCGGCCGGGTCATTCTGGCCGTCACCGTCCAGGGTGGCGACCCAGGACGCGCGCGCAGCGCGCAGTCCGGACCACAGCGCCGCGCTCTGGCCGGCATTGCGCGGGTGGTGCAGCACTCGCAATTGCGGGCAGTCCGCCTTCAGCGCAGTCAGCCGCGCCAGCGTGGCGTCGCGGCTGCCGTCATCGACGAAGATCACCTCATAATTGAAACGACCGTCCAGCGCCGCGCGCACCTCGTCCAGCAACGGCTGCACGTTGTCCTGTTCGTCGAACACCGGGATAACGAGAGAAAGATCCATAAGATTAAAAAGGTTTCCGCGGCGTCCGCTTGTGCGCGGCAAGACCGTCTCTGTATAGTTGACTGTTCCAGTCAGGAATTATGCCGGACGCGACCACATGACCCGCAACACGCAATATACCAACCATCTTG
>CAYSRA010000134.1:0-6439 GCA_964433205.1 uncultured Thiohalobacter sp.
GCGTCATGAGGAATGGCGCGTTCAGGTTGATCTGCATGATCTTGTACCAGAGCTCCGATTCAAAATGTGCCATCGGCACCAGTGCACCGAGCATGGCGGCATTGTGCAGCAGGCCATCCAGCTGGCCGAACTCGCGCTCTATAGTGTCGGCGAGATCCACGTAGTCCTTTTCGGTGGCCCCCTCCAGGTTCATCGGGTAAATGGCGGGCTGCGCACCGCCTGCCGATTCAATATCGTCGTAGACCTGTTCGAGGCCGCGCACGATCTTGTCCAGCAGGATGACGGTGGCGCCGGTTGCCGCGCAACGTTTGGCGGCAGCGGCACCAATGCCGGTCGCGGCGCCGGTGATGAGGATGACGCGTTTATCCAGCAGGCCTTTCTTCGGCTGCCAGTTGTCCGGTATTTTCATGGGTTCGGGTTCCATTATGCTCGCTTCAGTGTTTCAAGAACGGATGTCGCACAGTGTACACCGCTGCGTACCGCACCTTCGAGTGTGGCGGGCAGGCCGGTGTCGGTGTAATCACCCGCCAGCCACAGGCCGTCGAAGGACGTCCGGTTGCCCGGTCGTAGTGCGTCGATGCCGGCGCGGCTGGAGAAGGTTGCGCGCTTTTCACGTACCACCAGGTGTTCGGCGGGCGCCGGCCAGGCGGGGAAGGTCGCGGCCAGTTCTGCGGCAATACGTTTGACGAGGGTGGCGTTGTCCAGTTCACCGTGCTTGCCGCGTGCGCTGATCACGACCGCAATGAGGCCGGGCTGACCACAGATGCGCCGGTCAAACAACCATTGTGACAGCCCGTCCTCGATACCGATCATTGGTTGCGGCAGGCTGACCGACTCCGGGTATTGCAGGTACAGGGTGACGATGGGTTCGTTGCCAAGTTGTTCGAGCCTGGCACACAGCGGCTTGAGTTTGCGGTGGTGCGACATCAGCCGGCGACTGACGACATGCGGCGTAGCCAGGATCACCTGCCTGGCCGCCAGTTCCCGGTCACCGGTACTGACCGCAAGCTGCCCGTTGCGGCCCAGCACCAGCCCGGTGACGCGTTCCCCCAGCCGCACCAGTGCCCCGCGCGCTTCCAGCCACGCGGCGGCGGGTACCGGCAGCAGGTTGCCGAGTTCGACGCGGCTGAACAGCAGGTCGCAGTGGCGGTTCATTTGCAGGAAGGTATCGCGCAGCACGCGCAGGAAGATGCGTGCCGAGGCTTCTGCGACGGGCGTATTCAGGGTGGCCAGGCACAGTGGCTCCCACAGCCGTCTGATCATCGCCGGAGTCTGGCCCTGGCTGTGCAACAGTGCCTGTACACTGATGTCCTCATCGGCCGCCAGCCGCAGCTTTTTAAGGTGGCGGCCGAAACGTAGCGCCTGCAAACGGTCACGTATCCCGAGACCGCGCGCAAACAGGATTGCGGCCAGCAGGTGCAGCGGGGCGGGCAGGCGCGGCGCATGGAACTGCAGGCTGGGGCGGCCCTTGTGGAAGAAACTCAGTGACAGCGGCTCGCGCCGCAGCACGCTATCGAGGTCGATATCCAGTTCCTGCAGCAGCGACAACAGAGACTGGTAGGCACCAATCATCAGATGCTGGCCGTTGTCCGCCACCGTATTGCCGAAGCGGATACTGCGTGCGCGCCCGCCGAGCTGGCGCGCGGATTCCAGCAACAGGACCGGGACGCCGCGATGGGTCAGTCGTACCGCGGCACTCAGGCCCGCCCAACCACCGCCAACGACGATAACGGGGGCCTGCTCGCTGTTGTTCCGGTCAGGCACGGGCGGCCTGTTTGCGGTATTGCCGTTGCCAGCGGCGTTCGCGGCGGGCAGTGGCCCAGGCGATCCACAGCTTGCGCAAGGGTGTCAGACCGACGCGGTGTTCCATGACCCGGTAACCGTCCGCCTCGATTTCCTGTAACAGGGCGCGGTAGATGGCGGCCATGATCAGGCCGCTGCGTTGCGGTTCACGGTCGACATCCGGCAGGAAATCGAGAGCGCGCCGATAATAGTCGTGCGCACGTTGCGCCTGGTGGTGGCACAGGGCGCGCATCCCTTCACCGGGCTTCAGGTTGAGCAGGTCGTGCGGATTTACCCGGTATTCCAGCAGTTCGTCGAGGGGCAGGTAGATGCGGCCACGTTCGGCATCTTCGCGCACGTCGCGCAGGATATTGGTGAGCTGGAAGGCCGTGCCCAGTGTTTCGGCATATTTCAGGGTGTGCCGATCGCGGTAACCGAAGATTTCCGCCGACAGCAGCCCGACCACGCCGGCGACGCGGTGACAATACAGTGCCAGGTCCGAGAAGCTCTCGTAGCGTGTTTGTTCCAGATCCATGGCCATGCCATCGATAATTTCCTGAAAGTATTCTTTCGGCAGGTTGCGGGCCTGCACCGGTTCGCGCAGTGCACAGGTGACGGGGTGTGTCGGCTCGCCCGCAAAGCAGCGCTCGATTTCGCTGCGCCACCAGTCCAGCTTGGCGCTGGCCACGCCCACGTCGGAACATTCGTCCACCACATCGTCGACCTCGCGGCAGAACGCGTACAGCGCGGTGATGGCCTGGCGCTGTTCAGGCGGGAGAAACAGGAAGCTGTAATAGAAGCTGGAGCCGCTGGCGGCGGCCTTTTCCTGGCAGTATCGGTCGGGCGACATGAGGTCCGGGATTCAGAAAACGGGGGTGAATTCTAACCGGTTTACGGATTCGGCGAAACGCACGGGTTCAGCGCCGCGAAAAGCCCTGCCGAACGGCAGAAAACAGGATGCCGATACGCTCGCGTCGATCGAGTCGCGGCCGCGCAAATACGTCGTCCTGTGCGTACAGTTTTTCCAGTACCCGTGCCCCCCCGAGGATGATGGCGCGCAGTTCCAGGCCGAAGCGTCCGCGCAATTCCATGCCCAGCGGACTGCCGGCGCCCAGCAGCTTGCTGGCGCGGCGGACCTGGAAGCGGATGAGTTCTTTCAGTTCAAAACTGTTGCGCCGTTCCCGAATAGCGTCCTCGCTGACCGCGAAGCGCTGCATTTCATCCTGCGGCAGGTAGATACGGACGTTCTCGTCGTAGTCCTGGCCGATATCCTGCAGAAAGTTGACTAACTGCAATGCGCTGCAGATCGCGTCGGACAGTGCCAGTTTGTGCGCATCGGCCTGCCGGTTCAGGTGCAGCAGCAGCCGCCCGACCGGGTTGGCGGAACGCCGGCAGTAGTCCATCAGTTCGCCAAAGTTTGCATAGCGCCTGCAGGTCACGTCCTGGCGAAAGGCACTGAGCAGATCGTGAAACAGAGCAATCGGCAGGGCATGCCGGTGGATGGCATCCGCCAGCGCGAGATACAGCGGCTGGTCGGGCGGGCTGCCCTGTTCGATGGCGCGCAACGCCTCCGCCATCTCATCGAGCTGCTGCAGTCGCCGGGATTCGTTCGCATCGCCTTCGTCAGCAATATCATCTGCACGGCGCGCGAAAGCGTAGATGGCCGCAACGGGATCGCGTTGCCAGCGCGGCAGCAGGAACGAGGCAACGGGGAAATTTTCGTAGTGCGAACGCGCCAGCTGCCGGCACCAGCGGTAGGCCTGCGCCACATCGCCGGGTGCAGTGGCTTGCGGGATCGGGGGGGCGGGAGAGGAGGGCACAGCGATTTCAGTCCGTGTCACTGGCGGGCGTGTCTTCCGTCTCACTGTCGCGCACGTTGCGCGGCAGGCGCTCCACCGGGTCCGGTTCGGGCATTTCCTTTTTGCCGCGTATGCCCATGTCACTGAACCGTCGTGCACTGGGCAGGATACGGCTGTCGAAGGAACCGACCGCCTTGTTGTAGTGTTCGACACTGCGCCCGAGCGTGCTGCCCAGCTTGTCGAGATGGCCGGCGAAGGTGGTCAGGCGTTCGTACAGTTCCTCACCCACAGTGCGGATCTGCTCGGCGTTTTCGGCCAGCGTCTCCTGGCGCCAGCCGTAGGCGATGGCGCGCAGCAACGCTACCAGGCTGGACGGGGTCGCCAGCACCACCCGGTCGGTCAGTGCGTCTTCCAGCAGGGCGGGGTCCAGTTCCAGCGCGGCGCTGAGGAACTGGTCGCCGGGGATGAACAGCACCACAAAATCCAGCGTCGACGACAGGTTCTGCCAGTAGGCCTTGCCCGCCAGTTCGCGCACCCGCGCGCGCACGTTGCGGGCGTGTCGTTGCAGCTCCTGGGCGCGTTGTGCATCGTCCTCGGCCTCGACCGCGCACAGGTAGGCGTCCATCGGCGCCTTGGCGTCCACCACGATCTCGCGCCCGCCGGGCATCCGCACCACCATATCCGGGCGCTGCTTGCCCTGCTCTGTGTCGATGCTGTGTTGTTGCTCGAAGTCGCAGTGTTCGACCATGCCGGCCAGTTCAGCCAGCCGCTTGAGCGTCAGTTCGCCCCACTGGCCGCGCACTTCGGGTCGTTTCAGTGCCTTGACCAGGTTGCGGGTCTCGTTCTGCAGCTGGTCGTGCGCCGCCTTCATGAACTCCAGATGCTGGCTCAATGCGCCAAAACTCTTCTGACGCTCCTCCTCCATCTTGCGGATCTGCTGGTCGGTCTTTTCCAGCGTATCGCGGATCGGTTTGACCAGGTTTTCGACGGCTTTCTCACGTTTTTCAAACTCGCTGCTGGATTGCTCGTGCAGGGCCTTGAAGCGCGTTTCCGCCAGCTTGAGGAATTCGCTACTGCTGGATTTCATGATGTCGCCGGCCAGCGCCTTGAACGAGTCCTCCAGCTGGCTGCGCGCGGTTTCGAAGGCGCGCAGCTTCTCCTGCGTCGCCAGCCGCTCGCTGTCCAGTTGCGCATTCAGGCGCGCGTTGTCTTCCCGCAGCATCGAGATCTCGCGCTGGGCGCGGGCGCCGGCGACCAGCCAGCCGACCAGGGCGGCCAGCAGCGCACTGATAATCAGGGTAATCCAGGACAGTTCCATGCCGGCATGATACCCAATCCGCCAGGACTGTGCTGCACGCTGTTCGGGCGTTTGTCACATTTCCGTAACGCAGCCGTCATCCCGGTGTCATACAGCCGACATAAAGTGCGCCTGTCGTTTAACTGTCAACCAACAAAACACTAGTCAATCAGGAGAAGCACATGCGCATGAACGCTCTTCGTCAGGGCATACTGACCGCACTCGGAATCTGCATCGCCATCCCGGCCCACGCCGCCGGCGTTACCGTCTACAAGGAGGGTGAAAAATACGTGAAGATCGGCGGTCGTATCCAGGTTCAGTACCACCAGGTTGACCCGGACAGTGGCAGCACCACGGACGAACTGTTCCTGCGCCGCTTCCGCCCCTATATCGAAGGCAGCATCCACAAGGACTGGAAGGGCAAGTTCCAGTTTGATTTCGGCAAGGCGGAAGACGGCAACGAAGTGGCCGTCAAGGATGCCTATATGGAGTACAAGGGCTTTGACGGTGTGAAAGTGATTATCGGTAACGCCAAGTCCTCGTTCTCGCGCGAATACCTCACCTCATCCAAGAAACAGCAGCTGGTCGAGCGCACCTTCGTGGGTGACCACAACTATGGTACGCCGGACCGCAGCCTGGGTATCCACCTCAAGGGCAGCGCCGGCGACAACCTCACCTGGGGCGCGACGTTTGCCCAGGCGGACATCGACCCCGATGCCAAGAAACTCGATTTTGACACCCCCGTCAACAGGAATGCGGACTTCAACGAAGGCTGGATCTACTCCGCGCGCGCCGATTTCCACCCCTTTGGCAAGCTGAAGATGTCGCAGGGCGACTTCAAGGGTGACACCAGGGCAACCATCGGCGTAGCAGCGTTCCGTTGGTCCAATGACGGCGATGTAGAAACCTATACCACCAGCGGTGTCTCCACCAGTGCCAGCAAGGCCGACGTCGACGAAGTCACCGGTTTTGAAATCAGTGGTGCCTTCCGTACCGCCGGTTTCTCGGTCGATGCACAGTACAACCGGATCAGCGCCGATACCGTCGATAACAATTTCACCGGCGGCATCTACAAAAAAGGTTCTACCGATCTGGAAAACTGGGCGGTCGAGGGCGGTTACATGGTGCTGCCGTCGAAGCTCGAACTGGTCGCCGGTTACCAGTCCCAGGATGCCGACAACTACGCGACAGAATGGACACGCACCTCGATTGGCGCCAACTGGTACCTGCACAAGCATGATATCAAGCTGCAGACCACGTATCGCATGAACTCCGATCGCAACGGCGTGAAGGGCAGTGACGAGGACGAACTGTTCGTGCAGGCCCAGTACGTGTTCTGACGGGTTCGGCGTCGCCGGGGCACGGACACTCTGTGGACTCCTCCCGTGCCCCGGTGCGCTGTTCTGAAAGGCGAATCCTGGCAGTTGCCTGGCGGTCACAAAAAATGTTGTCAGCCAGACAGGGGGATTCGATTCAAGGGGAGGCCGAGCGTAAGCGAGGTCCTAGTCCCGCGAACTGGGTGCCGTTGTTATGCGCTAATTCTCTGGTGGCCATTCTTCCG
>CAYSRA010000135.1:0-6410 GCA_964433205.1 uncultured Thiohalobacter sp.
ATGGTGATGGAGGCCTATCCCGACCTCAAGGCCAACCAGAACATGATGCAGCTCAGTGAAGAACTGATCTCCACCGAGAACAAGGTCGCTTTCGCGCGGCAGGCCTTTAACGACCAGGTGATGGAATACAATACCTATAAACAGACGTTCCCGCCGGTATTCTTTGCGGCGCGATTCGGTCATGCGCAGGACGCAACCCTGCTGGAATTTGAAGACAGTGCCGCCATTCAGGCTGCACCCAAAGTCTCGTTCTAGCCGCTGCCGTGTGGCCTGATAACTGAAATGAACTTCTTTGAATCACAGGACCGTGTGCGCAAACACACGGCCCGGCTTGTCCTCCTGTTCGTGCTGGCGGTAGTCACCCTGATCATCATGACCAACCTGCTGGTCATGGTGGTGTTCGGGTATATCAACAGCCAGCAGTTGCAGGAGAGTGGAACATTATTCCAGCAAATGGACTGGCAGACATTTGTTGCGGTCAGCGTCGGTGTCGGCGGCGTAGTGCTGGTTGGCAGCCTCTACAAGATCATGGCCCTGTCGGCAGGTGGCAAGGTAGTCGCCGAAGCACTGGGTGGACAGTTGGTCCCGCCCAATACCAGCGACCTGAACCAGCGCAAACTGTTGAACGTGGTCGAGGAAATGGCCATTGCCTCAGGCACACCGGCGCCACCCGTTTACCTGCTCGCTGACGAGCCGGGGATTAATGCCTTCGCGGCCGGGTTCTCACCACGCGATGCCGTGATCGGGGTGACACGGGGGGCAATTGATCACCTGAGTCGCGATCAGCTGCAAGGCGTCATTGCCCATGAGTTCAGTCATATCTTTAACGGCGACATGCGGCTCAATATCCGCCTGATGGGCGTGCTCAATGGTATTCTTGTTCTCGGCATGATCGGCTACTACATTTTGTACTCCACGTCGTATTCGAGGCGCAGTCGGAGCAGCGGTAAAGGCGGGGGAGGGATACTGGCGCTGGCGATCGGGCTGATGGTCATCGGTTTTGCCGGCACGTTCTTTGGCGGCCTGATCAAGGCCGCGGTGAGCCGGCAACGGGAATACCTGGCGGACGCCTCGGCAGTTCAGTTTACCCGTAACCCGGACGGGATTGCGGGTGCGTTGAAGCGGATCGGCGGACTGGAGTTCGGTTCAAAAGTGGAGAACCCCGGTGCGCCTGAAGTCAGTCACGCCTTTTTCGCCCAGGGTGTTTCAGGGTTTATGCAATCGCTGGCCGCCACGCACCCGCCGCTGGATGAGCGTATCCGGCGCATCGATCCTCGCTGGGACGGTAAATTTTATACTTCCGACAAAACCGACTCACCCCCGCGGCCCTCCCCGGACGATGAAGGGGCGGCCGGTAAAAAGGAAACCCTGACACGCGAAGAACTTGCGCGAAAGGTCGCTAGCGTCGTCACCGGCGCCGCGATGGCGGATGTGGCGCATGCCATTGACCAAATCGGCAACCCCGGGCAGGAAACCATCGATCACGCCCGGTCGCTGATATCGGATTTGCCCATGGTCATCAAAGAGGCCGCCCGGGAACCCTATGGTGCCCGTGCCGTTATTTACACCATGGCGCTCGACGGGGGCAAGGACGTTCGCGCCAGACAGCTGGAGCGATTACAGGCGCATGCCGACCCGGATGTCTACGCGTTAACGCTCGGGTTGATGGCGGACATGGACAGCCTGGAAATCAAATACCGCTTACCGACCATCAATATCGCCGTGCCGGCACTCAAACAGCTGTCGATCGGTCAGTACAAATCCTTCAGGGAGAACCTGATTGCGCTGATTGAAATGGATGCCAGGGTAGACCTGCTGGAATGGTCGCTACAGAAAATCCTGTTCAATCATCTGGAAGCGCACTTCTTCAAACTGACGCCACCAAAAGGCCGTTACGCCCGTCTCGGCCAGCTCAAAGCAGAAGTCGAACTGGTTCTTTCGGTCATGGCACACGCCGGTCACCAGGATAAAAAGGCCATTGAAGACGCCTTTAGTGCAGCAACAAAAACGCTGGAAACCGGCGGGCTGAAATTAGTGGGGAAAGATAACATCAGTCTTGCAGACCTGGACCGGGCCCTGCAAAAACTGGCGAAGCTGAAACCGCTGGTCAAACCCCAGCTACTGAAGGCCTGCGCTGCCAGTGTCGTACGCGACAAGAAAATATCACCCGTGGAAATCGAATTATTGCGCGCGTTTTCGGATGTTCTTGATTGTCCTATGCCGCCGGTAATCCTGTAAGTTGCGTTGCGTAGTCGATTTGCAGTTTTTTTAGTTCCAGCTCGGCTTTCCATCAATTGTGAAAAAACCGGGCTGGTGCCTCATTAGCCGGTATTCAACACCATAACGTTGGTTTCTAACCAGATCATTAACTAACCGCCCATGCAGGCAACAATATTAAGGAGTTCTTTAGCGGAGACCGGTTGTTTTTCAAAATCAGCCGCGCAGATCAGGCCGTTTTCCATCGCAGAACTGAGTTGTACACCATCCCAGCGAAATAGTTCGGCACCGGTTTCCCGGTCGATGATTCGTAGCCGGGGGTTGGCACAATCCAGCCAGGCATCCAGTAATACATTCATAAGACTTACGTATCCTTGAAAGCACAAATGAGAATCATTCGCAACTATAGGCCTTGTGGCACAATTCATCAAGTACTTGTTGGGCTAACCGGGTTTGGCTACATCAATCACACGGACGGATATTTTCCGACTTTCATCGGTTGACAGGGTGGCCCGTAGCCGGCTCTCAAGCTCTTCGGCGGTACGCGGTCGTAAGCCGTCAGGCGGGGGCTGAGTCTTGTCTATACCAAACCAGAACACCAGATAGATCCCGAAACCATGGGCACGTGGCTCTCGGGTATATTGCCTTATTAACTGATCATGTATTGCATTCCACAAGTTCGCATGGGTATTCTTCTTTATCTCGATAGGGACTTCAAACCCATCTTCGCCACCGTAAGACACACGTATATCCGCTCGTTTGTCATCGGCGTAGTGGCCTTCGGGTTGGGCATCGATTCCTAATGGTGCGAGACGCTGCTTCAGGTCCGATAGCAGTGCATCCCGACAAGCATCTTCGTGCTTCGGACTGGACAGTTCGCGATGTGGCCCCTCATTCCAGAACTGGCGGTAATCATCGGTATTCCCGTTTCGTATCTGAAAGGCTAATTCATGCAATATATCCACGGTTAGTGCAGCCAGGTCACCGGCATTCATGGGTGTCTGATTTTTTAGTGTTTCAGTGACTTGATGAATATCCGGGTGCTGGAAACCCGCCTCGCGCCGCGCTGCGCGTTGTTCGAACTGAGCCCGATGCAGTGAAGCTTGCCAGCAGGTCAGTTTTTTGTCCTCAGACAGTGCATTGAGCAACTCGGTGGCTTCTTTCCCTGGGTGTGATGCTAGTCGGTTGATCAGGCCTGACACGAAATCGGCTGCATTCATGGCAGGCGATACCCATCCTGTCCCTTCAAGTGAGTAAGGTGCAAAGTATTCACCGATAAGGCGTATCAGTAGGGCCAGTGCTGTTATTGGCAGATCGTCCACTGGTGACCACTGGTCGTTCCGCCCGGCGAGAAAACCGGCCAAGTGTTGAACGCGTCTCTCTTGTGTCCTGGTGAAATTCTCGAGTGGCTCCAGGTAATGCTCTGGTGCTACGATAAGGCCAGCCGCCAGCCAGCGGACACGTTGGGCCACATTCATGCTACGAAGTTTGAGTTTTTTCTCAATCAGCGCCAGTAGTTCCGGCCTGTCGGCATAGCGCAAGGCTGCCTTCAATAACTCATCCAGTGATCCAGTTTGTTGATTGGTACTACGGACTGGAAAGGCTTTTAGCAATGGCAGTGATGCGAGTCGGGCCACATACTTGTATGCTTCAATGTAGGCCAGTCCATAAACCCCAGTGATATGCTGTTTGTTGCTGCGCAGTGCTGCAGTTACATACGCTGTTATTACATCAGCCACGAGTTCCGGGCGCATTATCAGCAGTGACTTGTACCAGTCTGGATCTTCACCCGTGCCGTCAACCAGGTAAAAGGCAACTGCCTGCCTGATCTGCTTATCGCTCAACTGCAGAGCATAATCTGGAGATACGCCGGATAATTCCGCCAGCCCTGCCAGGCAGGGGCGGCTGAGCAAATAGGTTCGACCCTCGTTATTCAACCGGATGATGTCGTTGAGCTCCGGAACGTCGTCGCGCTGAAGTACGTTGCGCAACCCCTCAATCGCGGCCTGAACCAGGTCTTCGTCGTGATCCAGAAAATTCTGGAGCCGTTCGGTTGGTGTATCGCCTTCTGAATCGGTGAAATAGCCGAAGTAGGCGGTAGCAAGATCGTACAACAGGTGGGAGTGAGCACGTCCTTCGCGCAACGCTGTTTCGTGAGACTTTACGGAATGTAGCCATTCCTGCCTGTTTTTCCGGTCTCTTGCCTTGCGCTCGCGCCGCTTTTCAAGGTGTTCCTGCCGTTCTGGAACAACAGGGCAGACGAGCATGTCGCCCATCCAGGCCTTGTACTTTTTATCCTGTTCTGCGATTTTCTCGATGAGTTCCAGGGACATTCCTGCATCACCCTGTTGCCATGAAATAGCGAAGATGGCTTCCTGCAACAGGAACTGGGCAATCTCGTCGTTGGCCGCTCTGGGGAGTTGTTGGATGCACCACCGGCCGAAATCAGCCGGTGCGGTGGCCTGGAACCAACGCCCTCGTATTTTATGCATGCAGTAGCCGAAGTTATCCTTTCCGTTACAGCGATCCAGCCCGATATAGAAAATAGCTTTCTGGATGTCCGGGTGTGTTTCCAGCCAGACACGAATACTGTCGGTGTATGATTTCGTGTCTGCGTGGGGGTGCCCGTATTGGTCGAGTCCGACACCAAGCCACTCGTAAAGATGCTCAGGTTTAATGGATTCGCCATAGGCTTGCAGCCCTCGTACCAGGAGGCCGGTGGTTAAGTCACGTAGATGATGGTCGTCGAGTATAGGTTGCAGGCCATCCATTTGGGCAGAGAGACTGTCAAGCAGGGTTCGTACATCTGTATCAGAAGACTGACTGAGGAGCCGTTGATTCCAGAACATCAAATAATTGCCAATATAGTTTCGGCGCGTGGGGGCATGTAGATAACCCGGTAATTCAGAAGCTGGAACAACCGATGGGTAAAGTTCGGTTAACAAGTAACCCATCAGCTCGTCATCAGAGTCGTCCAGTTTGCCACGGTTAATCTCGTCCAGAAGCGACTTGAGCCGGGTGCCGGCGTCGGGGTTTCCTTCGCTATTGCGTCGGATAACCTCAAGTGCCGTCTTTCGTATTCGTATCCACCAGGTTGTATCGCGAACGATGTCCAGCAGTGTGTTGTCGAGGTCTGTAAGCCGGGTTCCATGGGTCATCGCATCTAGCACGCAATCAGCAAGCGCCTGATGTGCTTCGCTGCGATCCGATGTGGTCAGGATCTCGCGAAACTCTTCTTCCATGTCTGGTGTAGCGAGTGCGCCGAAGGGAGAGGCAGTCCAGTTTGATAACCGGAACCAGGGGAAACGGGCTGCCTCTCTCTGCAGGCCATCCAACACGCGGCGTTTATCCTGGCGTGTGAAATCCTGTACATCGCCATATAACACCACGCCCAGGGGGTCGCGTTCGATGATTGCATTTCGCTGGCTCTTGCAGAGGGCTGCCAACCATGCGGAGAGACCGCGCAATTCGGCGACCACAACACCGTCCTCGCCGGTAATCAGGGCTATTATGCGCCCGACTGGGAGACCGTCGTGTTCTATGCGCCCGGCAAGGTAACGGGCTGCCAGATATTCGGCGACGTGACGGTGAACCGGTACAATCCGGCTCTCGACGGGTGCCTTGAATAACTTGGTTTTGGCGACATCATTAAGCCGTTCAATGTTGTCAAAATCAGGATTTTTCAGCGCGGGAAATTCGGTGTTCACCATGTCGTATGACAAGGCATAACCGGCATTGCCGGTGATGAGTTGTACCGCACAAAGAAAACCCGCGTCATCAAGTTGTTGGTTCTCGTCGACAGGTCTGGTGCGGGTAGCGTCGATATGCTCCTGATTGTGTTCCCGGATAATGGTGTGGCAGGCGAGCTCGAAGGTCTGCTTTCGCGAATTGGGCCAGTTGCCATTGGCAACGGCTTTCGTCAGCATGTCGAGGATCTGGGGATTGGTCAGTAATTCGTTTAGCCCCTTTTGTTCCGCCCACTGGATGAACTTCCCCGTATCTTGTACGCGAGGATTATGATCCAGGATCTCGGTGATATCCGCCTGGGTCAGCGGATCAAGATGCAGTATGGTTACCTGGCCGTCCGGTGAGACTGATCGCAGGCGTTCCTGATCACCGGAGCCGAACCAGTCAGCCTCTCGGCAGGACAGGCGAAATCTAGGTCGGCCAAGCTCGTCCAGACGAGTTCGGAT
>CAYSRA010000136.1:0-6396 GCA_964433205.1 uncultured Thiohalobacter sp.
CATCAGTTCGGCAGCGCTCAAGGTGTTGTATAAGCTGAAGGAAGCGGGCTACCAGAGCTACCTGGTCGGGGGCGGGGTGCGCGACCTGCTGCTGGGGCGCGAGCCGAAAGATTTCGACGTCGGTACCGACGCCACGCCGGAAGAGATCCGCAACCTGTTCCGCAGTTGCCGTCTGATCGGGCGGCGGTTCCGGCTGGCGCACGTGCGTTTCGGCCGCGAGATTATCGAGGTCGCCACGTTCCGCGCCCGACACGATGGCCAGTCCGACGCTGCCGACGACAGCGCCCACTCCGACGAAGGCCGTATCCTGCGCGACAACGTGTTCGGCAGTCTGGAAGAAGACGCCTGGCGGCGCGACTTCACCATCAACGCGCTGTACTACGATATCAAGGATTTTTCGGTTATTGATTACGTCGGTGGCCTGGAAGATCTCAAGACCGGCACGCTGAAGCTGATCGGCGACCCCGAGCAGCGTTACCGGGAAGACCCGGTGCGCATGTTGCGGGCGGTGCGCTTCGCCGCCAAGCTGGGCTTCCGCATTCATCCGGGCACGGAAGCGCCCATGCACGAACTCGGTCAGCTGCTGGAAGACATTCCCTCGGCGCGCCTGTTTGAGGAAGTGCTCAAGCTGTTTCTCGGCGGCTGCGCGGTCACCACGTTTGAACTGTTACGGCACTACGACCTGTTCCGCTACCTGTTCCCGATGACCGAGGAAGCGTTGAGCCACGAAGAGGAAGGTTTTCCCATCACCTTTGTTGCCCGTGCGCTGGAGAACACCGACATCCGCCTGGCCGAGGACAAGCCGGTTACGCCGGCGTTCCTGTATGCCGCTCTGTTATGGGAGCCGGTGCGGCTGCGCACGCAGGAACTGATGGACCAGGGTGCCTCGCCGCTGGAAGCCGCGCAGATTGCCGGCAACGAGGTTACCGCTGCGCAGGTGCAGGCGACCTCGCTGCCCAAGCGCTTCAGTTTTCCCATGCGCGAGATCTGGTTGTTGCAGCAGCGCTTTGAGCGGCGTCGCGGCAAGGCGCCGTACCGGCTGCTGGAACACCCGCGTTTCCGCGCTGCCTATGATTTCCTGCTGCTGCGTGCCGAGGTTGGCGAGGCACCGGCCGAACTGGCGGAATGGTGGACCGACTTCCACCAGTTGAACCCGGTCGAGCAGGCCAAAAAGGTTGAACCGGCGCCTGCCCGCAAGCGTCGCCGGCGGCGGCGCAAAAAGAAGCCGGCCACGACGGGTGATGAGTAGCGTCGTTGCGTGGATCGGGCTCGGCAGCAATCTGGAAGACCCCTGCCGGCAGGTGAACAGCGCTTTCGCGGAGCTTGGGCAGTTGCCGCAATCGCGCCTGAGGGCGTGCTCGGGCCTGTATCGCAGTGCCCCGATGGGACCGCAGGATCAGCCCGACTATATCAATGCCGTTGCCGCCCTGGAGACGGACTTGTCCGCCGAGCTATTACTGACAGCGCTGCAATCCATCGAGCAGGCTCACCGGCGGGTACGCGGTGAGCACTGGGGGCCGCGTACCCTGGACCTTGATATTCTGTTGTACGGTGATGAGGTGATCGACACGCCGCAACTCACCGTGCCACACCCCGGTATCGGTGAACGGAACTTTGTGCTGGCACCGCTGGCGGAACTGGCGCCGGCGCTGTCGATCCCCGGCCTCGGTGTGGTGCGGGTGTTGTGCGACGCCGCCGATCAAGCGGGCCTGGAGCGGGTGGCGGATGCGCCGTGTCCGCCACCCGCGCCGGACCCCTGATGTAACCGAATAGAGAAAAACAATGCAGAACCCGGGTTTTATTGTAGTGGAAGGGCCTATTGGCGTTGGCAAGACCAGTCTCGCGCGCCGCCTGGCGGAAACCTTCGGCAGTGAGTTGTTACTGGAAGGTGCGGCGGAGAACCCCTTCCTGGAACGGTTTTATCGTAACCCGCGCGCAGCGGCCATGCAGACGCAGCTGTTCTTTTTGTTGCAGCGCGCCCAGCAGTTGCAGGAACTGCGTCAGGGCGACATGTTCGAGCCGGTGCGGGTGGCGGATTTCCTCATGGACAAGGACCGGATCTTTGCCAAACTGACACTGGACGCCGAGGAATATAAACTCTACGAACAGGTCTATTCCCATCTCACCATCGACGTGCCGACGCCCGACCTGGTGATCTACCTGCAGGCGCCGGTGGACGTGCTGATGAAGCGCATCAACAAGCGGGGTATCGGTTATGAACGTGCCATGGAACCGGGTTATCTGCACGCACTGTGCGATACCTACACGCGCTTTTTCCACTTCTACGACGAAGCGCCGTTGCTGATCGTGAACGCCGCCGACATCAACCTGGTGGAGAACCAGTCGGATTACGAAATGCTGCTGGAACAGATTGCCCGGGCAAAACGCGGGCGCCATTATTTCAACCCGGTGCCGCAGGACCTGTTGGACGGGGAACGCCGACATGGCTGATAACAGGCCGGTCACTCGCGACAGTCTGCTGCGCATGAAGGCGGACGGCGAGAAGATCGCCGTGGTCACCAGCTACGACGCCAGTTTTACCGTGCTGCTGGAAGCGGCCGGTGTCGAGGTGCTGCTGGTGGGGGACTCGCTGGGCATGGTGGTGCAGGGCCACGACTCCACCCTGCCGGTAACGCTGGACGAGATGATCTATCACAGTGCCTGCGTTGCCCGTGCCGCGACACACGCGCTGCGCGTGGTCGACATGCCGTTCATGACCTATGCCTCGGTGGCACAGGCGCTCGACAGTGCGGCGCGGATGATGCGCGAAGGCGGCGCGCACATGGTCAAGCTGGAAGGCGGCGCCTTGCTTTGTGAAACGGTGGACGCCATGACGCAACGGGGTATCCCGGTGTGCGCGCACCTGGGTCTGACGCCGCAATCGGTGCACCAGCTTGGCGGTTACCGGGTACAGGGGCGTGACGCGGATGCGGCGAAACAAGTGCTCGACGATGCGCGGGCGCTGGAACAGGCGGGCGCTTCGTTGCTGGTGCTGGAGTGTGTGCCGGCGGTGCTGGCGAAGCAGGTCAGTGATAGCCTGCGCATTCCGGTGATCGGTATCGGTGCAGGTGTGGATTGTGACGGCCAGGTGCTGGTGCTGTATGACCTGCTCGGTATTACGCCGGGCAAGCGCCCGAAGTTCTCGCACAATTTCCTCGAAGACGGGCGCGACATCCCGGCGGCTTTAAGGGCCTACGTGGAGGCCGTCAAGGCAAAACGCTTCCCGGCAGCGGAAAATACCCTGGCCTGATGATGGAGACGCTCGGTTCGGTTGACGAGTTGCGCAGCCGGGTCGCTCAGTGGCGGCAACGGGGCGAGCGTGTTGCCTTCGTGCCCACCATGGGCAACCTGCACGAAGGCCACCTGCAACTGGTGCGCGAGGCACGCAAGGTTGCGCCGCGCGTCGTCGCCAGCATTTTCGTCAATCCCCTGCAGTTCGGTCCCGGCGAAGATCTCGACAGCTATCCGCGCACCCTGGACGCTGACCGACAAAAGCTGGCCGCCGAAGATACCGATCTGTTGTTCATCCCCGACGTAGTGACAATGTACCCGCGCGGCGTGGAACACAGCACCGTCGTCGAAGTGCCGGAAGTCAGTGAAGGACTGTGTGGTGATTTCCGCCCCGGGCATTTCACCGGCGTGGCGACGGTGGTGGCGCGCCTGTTCAACCTGGTACAACCGGACGTGGCGCTGTTCGGTGAAAAGGACTACCAGCAACTGGCGGTAATCCGGCGCATGGTCGACGACCTGGGCTGGCCGATCGAGATCCGCGGCGTGGCTACCGTGCGCGAAGCCGACGGGCTGGCCATGAGCTCGCGCAACCAGTACCTGAAGGCCGGGGAACGCCGTATTGCACCGGTGCTGTACCGGACGCTGTGTGAGGTGGCACAGGGCGTAAAGGCACAGCAGACCGACTACCGGGCACTGGAAGCCGCGGCGATGGAAGCCCTGGCAGCGGCGGGATTCACCCCGGAATATGTGGAAATCCGCCACGCCGAGACCCTGCAACCGGTGGGCATTGGCGAGTTGAACTGCGTGGTGCTGGGCGCGGCGCGACTGGGCGCCGCACGGCTGATCGACAATATCCGCGTGTGAATACGGACCGGGTGGTTTGCAGGCCCTTGTGGATCTTGAGATAATGCCGCTTCCACAGTCTTCAGGAAGCCCGGCGGATGCAGATCACCCTGCTGAAATCCAAATTGCACCACGCACACGTTACCCACTCCGAACTGGAGTACGAGGGTTCGTGCGCGATCGACAGCGATCTGCTCAAGGCGGCGGGTATCCGGGAGTACGAGCAGATCCAGATCTATAACCTCGCCAATGGCAATCGTTTTACGACCTACGCGATTCGTGCCGAAGCGGGTTCAGGCATTATTTCCATCAATGGTGCGGCCGCGCACAAGGCCGACCCGGGCGACCGTATCATCATTTGCACCTATGGCGTGTTCGATGAACAGGAAGCGAGCGGATTTCAGCCGACGCTGGTGTACCTGGATGCGGACAATCGCATCGTCCGCCAGGGCAGCGCCATTCCCGTACAGGTGGCGTAAGCGCCTGCTACAGCGCCGGCGTATCGATCTTGAACGCGGGTGCGACTTCGACCGGCCGGCGGTCCTGGCTCGTCATCCATACCAGGATGTCATAGTAACTGCGGATATTCTCCACGTAGCGCACCGGCTCGCGCCCGCGCGCATAGCCGTACCGTGTCTTTTTGTACCACTTTTTCTGGCTCAACAGCGGCAGAAATTTTTTCACGTCGGCCCACTTGTCCGGGTCGGCGCCGGCCTGCTGGGTGAGAATGCGCGCATCCTCGAGATGCCCGAAACCAACGTTATAGGCCGCCAGCGCCAGCCAGGTGCGGTCCGGGTCCTTGATACGATCCGGCAGTTTTTTCTTGATGCTGGCGAGGTAGCGCGCGCCGCCCTCGATGCTGGCCTGGGGGTCGTGTCGGCTCTTGTTGATACCGAGGTGCTGCATGGTATTACGTGTCAGCATCATGATGCCACGTACCCCGGTGGGCGAAACAGCCTTCGGGTTCCAGTGTGACTCCTGGTAGCCGACCGCCGCCAGCAGGCGCCAGTCTTCACCGGTCAGTTCCGCGGCCTCTTCGAACCACTTGCGGAATGGCGGCAGCCGTTCCTTGATGTGTTTCATGTAACGCCGCGTGCCGACGTAGTCGAAGTCGGAGACATAGCCATAATAGTGTTCAAGCAACTGGGCCAGTTTCCCGGAGCGGTTCAGTTCCCTGAAATACGCTTCCGCCTTGTCCAGCAGGCTGGTGTCCTCGCCCGGCGGGAAGGCCCAGGCCAGCGGTTCCGGCGCACTGATATCGAACGCGACACGTAATTCCGGATAAAAACGCCGGTTGATGGCGACCTCATTGGAATCCGCGACCGTGTAGTCAATGACCTGTTCCCACACCAGGTAGAGGAGTTCCTCGGAATCCGCTTCGGCATTTTCCTGAAACGTCAGCTCCGGGTAGGTCTGTTGCAGGCTGCGCAGCTTTTCCGCATGACTGCTCTGGGCCATCACTTCCAGCGTGCCCTGAAGGTCAGCCAGGCTCTTCGGTGCAGGCCGACCGCTGCGATAGATCAGCTGAGGCGTAATGTGCTGGTAGGCCGGACCGAAATTGAGCACGCGCTTGCGCTCGTCGGTAATGGTCAGCCCGGCAGCCGCGAGGTCGCCCCGGCCGGCCTGGATGCGGTCGAGAATCGCGGGTAGCGTATCAGGGGTCTCCAGACGCAGCTCCACGCCGAGAAATTCTGCAAAGCCGCTGGCGAGATCATATTCCAGACCAGTCGGGCCAAACGGCCCCTGGTAATAGGTCGTCGCGCCGTTACGTGTCAGTACCACCAGTTCGCCACTACTCTGAACGCGCTCCAGGTGCGATTTCTGCAGATCGCAGCCGAGTGTCAGGAGAATCGGTAACAGCAGTAGGAAGCGCATGGGCAGGGGGTACAACCAATTCATGTCATTGCTGGCAGTTACCCGGGTTAGCGGCGGATGATGGAAAATTTTAGCCTTCTCGGTTGGCACTGGGGTACAATAGCGCCCGCTCGGCGGGACAGTCCAAGCTTGTGCCACTTCCCGTTGATTTTCAAGTAGAAATACCCTGGAGAGGTGCCGGAGCTGGCCGAACGGGCTTGACTCGAAATCAAGTGATCCCTTGCGGGATCCGAGGGTTCGAATCCCTCCCTCTCCGCCATCTTACTCACACAGACTAACTCCCTAACTTCCTTGCTGTTTATAGGTCGAACGGCGACAATCGTGGTCAGACTCACCAGGGAATCGGGGGAATCACTCTGGCACCGGAAACCACGCTACTGGAAGCCGCGACGCGCAAGGAGATCGACGCCAGCCTCAACGCAGCGGGCTGGGTCATCCAGGACAAAA
>CAYSRA010000137.1:0-6301 GCA_964433205.1 uncultured Thiohalobacter sp.
CCCCCACCGTCCATTCGGGTTGATGTTGGAATCCCATGCCAGCACGGACCTTCTGCTTCCCCCCCTGATACCGTTAGCACCGCCCTGGTTAATGACGTCTTTGTTTGCAAATTCCATGACTCAGTCTCCTCGTATTGCGTGTGCGGCTTCTTTGGTTGTCCATACCGTGTTGGCCATGTAGCGGAAATTCACCAGCGCGGCGGCATAGCCATCACCTTCCTCGACCTGCGCGGCAGCCGTCGCGTCCTTCACGACAGCTACTTCGAAACCCTGTTCGAGTAGCTCGCGCATGTGTGACTCGGTACAGAGATTGGCGGACATGCCGGCCAGGATGACCTTGTCGATCCCGCGCTTGCGCAGTTGCAGAACCAGATCGTTGGTCTCCGGTCCATAAACCTTGTGCGGACTGGTCACAACGGTCTTGCCATCCTCGATGTAGGGCTTGTAGCGTTCCAGCCAGTCGGCACCGGAACCCTCAAACCCCTCCAGACTCAGTGCATCCTTGCGATCGAACATGCCGATGTTGTGCATCAGCTTCTCGAGGGCGCCTTCAAACCGCCAGCCGTGATCGTGGGGATAGTAGTAGTGCGGTGAAACAAACACCGGCATACCGTTGACTTTCGCGCTCTTGAGCAATGTCTCGATATTCTCGACCGTGTTGTTCGCGGTCACACTCTTGCCGACCACACCCCACGTCACCCCCTTGGGGCTCAGGAAATCGTTTTGTGGATCGGTTATGACAAGCGCCGTGCGACCTTTTTCAATATGCAGTCCCGGATCGGGAAGCGCCGCGTTGGTGATGCCGGGAATTACCCACGAAAAAATCAACAGTGAAGCAGTGACAGTAGTATTTATGGTCATGACCAGGTTTCCTCTGTTTAGATCAAAAATGCCAAGGACGAAATGTTCCGTCATTTCTGTTACTGCATCTCCCGTGCCAGCACCCGACATCCCGATATATGTATATTTTTACTTGTTTTATTCAAAATTCATTACAACTCAAAAAGAAACGATAATTCGTGATTAACGAATAACCGCAGCATTAAAAACGAGATTTCGTTAGCCCGGAAGTGAGCCTGTTACTGAATCAGAAAAGAACCTGGTAGCAAATCAGACGCTCGCCATGTACGCGGGTATGGGAAAGTAGTGTTAACGACTGGCACGCGGTAAACGGCCGTGAATACCACTACCGATTACCGGGGCTGAAATACCCTGGTCTTGCACCCGGTGCAGTCGATTTATTTCCCGGTAAGCGCCTTGATTTCATCTATCGTGTAGCGCGGCGTGATGTGTTGCGGACAATTCCAGTCCCAGGCCTGTATGACAAGTACCACCAGTCGCTCAATACGCGCTTCATAATCAGGCATCGTCAGTTGCTGTGCGAGCTCTACATCCTGTCCCACGTCCATGATGGTTGCCTCGACCCAGATCTTGAGTCGTTGTTGTGAAGGATAGTCCATGAGTATGAGTGCTGCCTTGTGGCTCGCCTGTATGTTACCGGTACTGATATATTGACCATTGCCCCGGAAATCGGCATAACCAAGCGTCGTATCATCGACCACTTTCAGAAATCCCTCGGGACCACCGCGAAACTGTACGTAAGGCCAGTCATTTTCTCCCACGGTAGCCATATAAAAGCTGTCTCGTGACTGGATAAATGAAGTCTCTTTATCGGTTAGTACGTAACGGTCCCCTGTCTTCTCCGTGCGGGCATACGCATGGCGCGTTCCGTATCGCTCCTGAGCCTTTTTAACACTCTCGGTAAAAGCAAAACGTGTAAAGTTGCGGTTCATGTTTGAATGGCCTGTAGGTACGATGAATCGGGTCCCGGGTCAGGGAGCCTGTAAACATCTGCAGGCTCCCTGGCACGCTAACGGCCGCGCAATCTACCTTACCTGTGCGACCTGTTGGTTTACGAACCGTCGTATGGCATCGGCGATCACCTGGCCATCTTCCTCTAGCGCAAAATGCCCGGTATCCAGCAGGTGAAACTCAAGGTTCTTCAGGTCCCGCTTGTAGGGGTGCGCCCCTTCTGCGGGGAAGATGTAGTCGTTTTTGCCCCAGACGATCAGGGTCGGCGGCTGGTGTTTGCGGAAGTAGGCCTGCCATGCCGGATAGTGCGGCACATTGTTCTGATAGTCGTAAAAAAGTGCAAGCTGGATTTCCGGATTACCTGACCGCGTCAGGTGATGCAGGTCGACATTCCAGTTATCCGGACTGATAGCTGCTTCGTTTCTGACACCATGGGTGTACTGCCACTTTACGCCATCCGGGGCTATGAACCCGGCAAGGGGTTGCGCGTTCTCGGGTGTACGATCTTTCCAGTACGTGCGAATAGGATCCCAAAACTCACGCAGTCCTTCGACGTACGCATTGCCGTTTTGCACGATCAGTGAATCGATCCGTTCAGGATGCTTCACCGCCAAACGAAAACCGACCGGTGCACCGTAATCCATTAAATACAGGCTGTAGCGTTTCAGGCCCAGTTTATCAACGAATTTCTGCGTAATATTCGCCAGGTTGTCGAATGTGTAATCAAACTCATCCATACCCGGCTGTGCACTGTTTCCAAAACCGGGATAGTCAGGCGCAACCACGTGAAAGCGGTCCGACAGCGCCGGCATCAGGTTACGAAACATGTGGGATGAGGTCGGAAACCCGTGTAGTAACAGGATCACAGGTGCATTCACTGGACCCGACTCTCGGTAAAATATCTCCACGCCATCGATATTGATAGTCTTGTGCAGTGTTTGTGTGGCGGCTACCTCGACATGTTGATCCATCGCCAACGTTGATTGATTGGCTGCATGGGTAAATCCTGTGGCAACCAGCGCCATAAGCAGTAGTGCTTTTGAAAATATGATTGATGTCTTCATCATGTTGTATCCTCTTGTGTATGGTTTGCCTCAAGCGGCATTCCGGTCGTTTTCACTGAAATCGCGAGAATAATGTCGAGAAGGTGTACCTCAGCGATTATTGATTCAGGACTGCAAGATGTCTGATTAATCCATCCATTCCATTGGTACGTATTTCCCGGTTGAAGCTGGTTCTGTAATTGAGAACCAAACTGATACCTTCGACTTTCATATCGTAAATATTCCAGCTACTTTTTGACTGATACAGGCTGTAGTCGATATCAATCGAGCGGATCAAGTCAATTGGTGCCTCACTGGTCGCATGCGTCATGGCCGGGAAGAACAACAAAAACAAAATAACGCCATACAGTTTCATCGTGATCTCTCTCATATTGGATGTATTGTCAGCGAGCTCTCTACTTGCTCACTTCTTCCTTTTCACTATGCGTGCCAACTTATCGCATGCTGATAACTATCTGTATAAACACTACTTATTGTTTTCCATGGGCATAACGATTGTTACGAATAATCGTGAATTACGAAATCTCGTTGTGTAATTCACGAGATCAAACTATGCTCAATCGAATGGAATAAGCCTGTATATGGAAAGGCATGGCCTACCAGGATTAGCCAGGGGTACCCTGAACATGGCAGCAGGAAAATCATCGTCTCAGCCACAGACCGAGCTGGAGCACATCAAACAACAGCACGACCTGATTCTTCAGGCGGCCGGTGAAGGCATCTACGGTATTGGAGCCGACGGGCTTGCGACGTTTGTGAATCCGGCCGCTGTGGAGATGACGGGCTGGACAGCCGAAGACATTATCGGGCAGCCAATGCATGACCTGCATCATCACACCCGGCCGGATGGCAGCCCTTATCCCCGAGAGGAATGCCCGATCTATGCAGCCTTCAAGGATGGCAAGGTGCACCACTGCGACAACGAGGTCTTCTGGTGCAAAGACGGCAGCAGTTTTCCGGTCGACTACACCAGTACACCCATTATCAAGGACGAGAAGCTGGCCGGTGCGGTCGTGGTATTCAGGGACATCACTGAACGCAAGCAGGCAGAACAGAAACTGCGCGAGGCGTATGCCGAAGTCGAGCAGATGAAAGAGCGGCTGGAAGCCGAGAACGTCTATCTTCAGGAAGAGATCAAGGTCGAAAGAAACTATGCCGGCATTGTTGGGAAGAGTCATGCCATTCAGCAGGTGCTGCACCAGATCGAACTGGTCGCCCCAACCGATGCCAGTGTACTGATCAGTGGCGAATCAGGAACCGGCAAGGAACTGATTGCCAGCGCAATACATGAGCAGAGCAACCGGAACAATCGCCCATTGATCCGGGTCAACTGCGCGGCAATTCCCCGCGAACTGTTCGAGAGCGAATTCTTCGGCCATGTCAAAGGCGCCTTTACCGGCGCCCTCAAGGACCGCACCGGCCGCTTTGAACTTGCCGATGGCGGCACCATCTTTCTGGATGAGGTCGGGGAAATCCCACTGGAACTGCAAAGCAAGCTCCTGCGTGTCCTCCAGGAGGGGCAATTCGAACGGGTCGGTGATGAGAAAACACGGACTGTGGATGTACGCGTTATTGCTGCATCCAACCGGGATCTGAAGGGTGATATCGAAGCCAGGCGATTCCGCGAAGACCTGTTCTTCCGGCTTAATGTTTTTCCCGTTGAAGCCGTGCCACTGAGGGCACGTGTCGATGATATCCCGCTGCTCGCATCACATTTTATTACACTGGCCTGCCGGCGTCTGAACCGCCCTGGACCTAACCTCACTCAAGGCAACCTGAAACAGCTACAGGCCTACCACTGGCCCGGTAATATTCGCGAACTGCAGAATGTCATTGAACGGGCCATTATCATCTGCAAGGGCAAGCGATTGCAGTTCAGTCTGCCTGGTGATGATATCGCAACCGCCAGCATAGATAGAGACTCTGCTGAAGAAGATACGTCGGCAGCCATGCCCTTCACCGAAACAGAGCGACTGGCACGCGACCGGGAGAATATACTTGCGGCTTTACGACTCACAAACGGCAAGATGTCAGGTGAAGATGGCGCCGCTGAGTTGCTTGGCATCAAGCCTACTACACTGGCATCACGGATGAAGGTCCTGGGTGTGAAAAAACCGAAATAATGAACTAGTCACCAGGACGTTGAGGCCTCGGCTCGGCCGCTTTGAACTGACCAACGAGGGGACCCTGTTCCTCGACGAAGCCGGAGAAATCCCGATCATCATCCAGAGCAAGCTGCTTCGTGTCCTCCAGGAAAGCGAATTCGAGCGAGTTGGCAGAATAAAACACGCAGGGTCGATGTCAGAATCATTGTCGAGACCAACCGCCACCTGAAGAAGGAGGTCGGAGCTGGTCGATTCCACGAGGATCTGTACTATCGAGTCAATGTGTTTATCAACGAGATCTCGTGCAAGAAATCGTATGAATTCGTAAATTACGAATCTTCGTGGCATTGTTTGAGCAGTGAAAATAATAAAAATACTGCGCACTGATAATGAGTTAAAAGATATTTTCAATCCTGGCATGATTCATGAGTCTGACAGATGTGCAGGAAAAAACGGCGGTTAGCAAGTCTCTGTCGTTTGTTCGTTTCTGTGTCGTTCAACATTTATCAGGAGAGTCAGATTATGAAAAAGCTTGGCATTTCTTTGTTGGTTGCGATGGTATTGCAGGCTGGAACAGTAAACGCAGACACGGTTATTAAAGAAGTTCCCGATACCTTGCCCGGTAAAGGTTTTGGTGGCGTTTCCGGTTTCATGACCGGTGCCGCGGCAGGTGGCCCGATCGGCGCGATCGTTGGTATCGGACTCGGCTGGCTCGGCGGCGGAGCGATTCAGGAAGCCGCAGGGAGCGCCGGCAAAGGCTATCATGTGAGGCGCGAGGATGGCAGCGAGACCGTTATCCGGTCCCCGAACCATGAGTTTTCACCCGGTGACCGTGTAAAAATCGTGGGCAATCGCCTGGTTGCTGATCGTGGAGGCGAGTCACAACAGCCAGCCACGCTATCACAAAGGTAAGCGGCATGAACCGTCTCGGGATTCCCGAGGCGGTTCAGCCACCTGTGTTGGGTACATCCCCACCTGTATGGTCGATATCTGAATGAAATCGACAGGGGCGTACTGGGTGACCTGACCAAGTCGAGCTGGAACGCCGATGTGCATGGATGCACGCCAACCAGGCGAAGGCTCGAAAAGCCATCCAGGTGCCACTGAATGCCGAAGCGGTATTGGTGGTCAAGCAGCAAGCAGGGAAACATCCAGATTGGGTGTTTATCTATAAAGGTAGGCCTATCACCAGAGCCAACAAACCATGCCTGGCGCAAAGCACTCGTCCGGGCTGGGAGGGAAGAAGTTTTAACCGCTTGTTCTTAGTTTGAAAATTGGCGCGCCCGGAGAGATTCGAACTCCCGACCGCCTGGTTCGTAG
>CAYSRA010000138.1:0-6291 GCA_964433205.1 uncultured Thiohalobacter sp.
TTTCACTCCGGTGTACGAGAATGCGGCTGAGTTGGACACGTTGTTCGAAAAGGCTCAAACCCAAGGACTGTCACAAGAAGAGTCCGAAAGGTTAGACTGGTTGATTGAAGATAAAAAAGCCAAAGCTGATCTCCAGTTAAAAGAGTTTCTCGAGCGCAGAAGGATTAAGCGATCGCAATGATAGTTTATGTGCCAGCGTCTTCTAAACGTTTGGAGGAGAGGTTATGCGGATCAAAAATACACTTGTTGCACTACAGTTGATTGCTTGTTTCCTGACCGCAGGCTGCGCAGGCACAAGAACCTTCCACGAATTCGTGCGCGCTGGCGACACAGTAGCCCTGGCCGCCGGGTGGCAAGACAATGTCTTCCGCGACAATATTGCCGTCACGATATCCCCGGCGGATGGAAGCCCCGATATTGTTTACGGCCCGAACCACGATGCCATACGCACCGTGATCAATTTTTACCCCGATCCCATTTCCAGCATGGTCGTCTCGGACCGGATACAGCAGGACATCACGCCCGGGGCAAAAACATACGCGAATGTGAACACGAGCAACTATACCGATAACGTCAGGGACTGGTGGGAAACGGTTGTCTTTATCGACCTTCCCGCTGATTTGCCGTTGGGCCGTACCTGGGTGGCGGTAAGCGATCCTTCCGGCGAAGTCTCAAGATCGCGTCTGGACATTATTGGCGGTGTGGGGAGCCCGAACTCGTTTAGCGCAGAGAATCTGGGCGGGCTTGGCCGCCAGTACCTGGCGGCGCTGGAGCGTGCGAGCTTTCACGAGGTGTCGTTCAGCGGCAGCACGCTGCCGGACGCGATTCAACTGGAACTGTCCCACGACAGCGGTATCGGCAACGCGTATGCGGTGAGTCCCATCAGCGGTGTCAGCAATCTGGCGTGGTCGGACGATGGCTCTACCCTGCGGGCATTGATCACCCCCGCCGCCGGCGGGCAGGTTCGTTCAATCAGCGATTTCAAATTTTACGTGGCTGGCGGGTTGCAGAACCTGACCGTTGCCAATATCCAGGCATTCAATGCCAGCGGTGATGCCGTTCCGGGCATTGTGGCGACTGTGAAATTTACGCAGGTGGTGGCAAAAACACAGTAGCGGCTACGGTATGCGAGTCCATGCAGAGGAGGGGGGTGTTATATCGCGCCGGTGTTGCGCGCTACCCTTCTCCGAATGTCGATAAATCTTACGATAATGTGTGACCGGGTTCTCATTTCCGGATTCGTCACTAATACATTGAAAATATAGTGATAAATCGAGTTATTCAGGGTTGCGTCGACCGGGCGGTTTGACGGAATAGTTTACAGAATATCAATTCCCTGCCCTGAAAAATAGTATAACTTATTGTCACATAAAGAGTTTCCAGTCCAGGCACAATCATTGCTTCGGCTATACTATTCAAGTTTATCTCGAAGCGATTTCGGAGTTGGGGGCATCAAGATTATGAACACCACAAAAAAACTGGTCGTGGCAGGTATTGCGTTGGCGCTCGGGATGGGCACAGCGGCGAATGCTGCGCAGAAAAAGGAAGAGGATTCCGCCTACAAGTGGGGCCGCTGGGCGGTGCTGAGTCCTGCGGCCGGTGGCGAGCCCTATGTTGCGCCATTGACGCCGGATGCGGCTAACAATGCCCGGCCGGGCGACGCCGATGAGTTTCAGCCGGTTGTGTTGGAGGAAGATGCTACCCCGCCGGTGGAGATTGACGGTTTTTGTGAGGCCGGTTCGGCCTGCGGTTATGCGACTTACTCGAAGTTGTCCGATGAAGAGGATGACCGTGTAACGTTCGCCTCTGTTCCGGACGGATTCGACTTGTCTGATGAAAATCCGGATGGCCCGGTACTCGCGCGCTTCAACCTGGAAACTTCGCCCATTGATGACGGCGAAGGCGGGTTCGAGCCAACGGCAGTCGCCAGCGAAGAGGACGGCGGCCAGGTTGCGCGCTTTGAGGTGTTCGATACGGGTAACGAGAATTTTCCGGATATTGAGTCTGTGGACATGGAAGGTGGCGGGAGTTTCTCGGGGGGCGATCGATCTCTCACGTCCATCAAGCGAGATGATGGTACTAAGGTAACCATTATTGATGCGCAGGTTTCAACGCTTGAGAAACAATATGACTTTAGTGGGGTCGATAGCGGTTCATGGGCAAATCGAACTGAAACCCGCACCAGAGTTAACGATGGCGAAGCACCAGTTCTGCAAATTGATTTTATGTCGTCTGATGGTTTCTTCGTCTATGGAAAGACTGCGACTATCGAGCAGATGGAAACTTTTTCCGCTGGGAATGTGACGGCAGTTTATCAAGGCCTCGTAATTGACTATGGGTCATCCGTTACGATGGAATTTGACCTTGGTGAGCGCACCGTACGGGGTGTGTTCGCCTCTGAAAATGGTTTTAACGGGTTTGAGGCAAATGGTAGGGTTAAAGGTATAAACTTTGCTGGAAGCGACGGTGACCGGAAATTTACTGGTAGCTTTTTTAACGCTGCGGAAAATGTTTCTGGCGCGGTAAGCAACGGGTCACAGCTGGGAGTTTTTTCGGCTGATCATGTGCATCCGTAAGTTCGCCGGTTATGGTTTCATAGATAATTTTTAGAAAAATAGTTAGAAAATTACATCATTATGGAGGACGTTGTGAATAAATTAAAAATACTACTGCTTGTCCCGCTTCTATTGCTTTATGCGGGTGGAGCAAACTCTGCACTGGTTGATTTCACCTTGGTTGGGGAAGTGACGGTCGCTGATACAGGTAACGGTTTCGGTCTGGCGGCATCTGATACGATAACAGTTACCGGGGCATTTGATGATAGCGCGCTTTCTGGTACGGGCAACGAATATATTTCGTTTGGTGCTGGCAGTGGTAACAGTCTGTCGTTTGATGCGGGGTCAGTAAGTTTTACACAGGCCGACGATGTTGATTTTGGTGCCGGTTTGGGTCCCAATCTTATGTTTTCCAACGGATCCTTTTCAGGGTTTGACTTCCTTGCCGAGTTCGGTTTGACCGGGTCTTTCAGTTCGGTTGATTTGCTGTTTGATGCAGGGGACGACAGTTTTTATACACTGTATGTGACCGGTTCATGGACCAGCTACACCGTCTCCGCTGTCCCCGTCCCCGCAGCCGTCTGGCTGTTCGGTTCCGGCCTGCTTGGTCTGGTCGGGGTGGCTCGCCGCAGACGTTAAGTCAGATCGCAATATGTAATAAAAAAACGGGGCCTCGCGCCCCGTTTTTTTCGATCACCGTTATACTTGCAAACATGCTCGAACTCATCCTCATCCGTCACGCAAAGTCAGCCGCCGCGGAACACGGCCTGGCTGATTTCGATCGTACCTTGAATGCGCGGGGCGAAGAGGATGCCGTTCGTGCCGGTCAGCGGCTTGCCGAACTGCGGCTGAGGCCGGACCTGGTGGTGTGCAGCAGTGCCCCGCGTGCACGGGAAACCGCGCAACTTGTCGCCCGCCAGGTCGGTTACCCTGAGGTTGATATCCGGGAGATCGGCGCATTCTATGATGCCGATGCCGATACCCTGCTGGAGGAGGTGCAGCGCATTGACCCGGCCTGCCGGCGTGTCGCGCTGGTGGCGCATAATCCGGGGATCAGCGTGTTGAGCCGGCTGCTGACGGGCGAGTCGGTGGATATGCCGACCTGCGCGTTTGCTGTTATCCGCTTCGATGTCGACGACTGGCGGGCGGTGCATATCGATAGCGGCCGGGTGACCCGTTACGAGTCCCCGGCCGTGTGGGCCGCTTCCGGGTAACAGAAAGCCGTTGCAGTCGCGCGCCGGTTTCCCTATAGTTTTACCTCAATCTACCGTTAGCAGACACATGACACATCACAGCGACAATCCGATGTACTTCCCGGCCCGGTCCCCCCGCGGCCTGTCGCTGCTCGCACGACTGCTGCTGCCGCTGCGCGGCTGATACTTTGCCTGGCGAGGCTAAACGCAACACCCCGAAAAGACAGATGAATTTGATGCGCAAGCAGCGCCCGTTTTGGTATGCTGCGAGCGCGTGATGCGGCGTGTGCCGCGCTGGAGCAGAACATGAGCAGCGATCAGTTAATTATTTTTGACACGACCTTGCGCGACGGCGAGCAGAGCCCCGGCGCCTCCATGACCAAAGACGAGAAGGTGCGTATCGGCAAGGCGCTGGAGCGGTTGCGCGTCGATGTCATCGAGGCAGGTTTTCCGATTGCCAGCCCCGGCGATTTCGAATCGGTGCAGGCGGTGGCGCGGGCGGTGAAGGATTCCACGGTGTGCGGGCTGGCGCGGGCGCTGGATCGCGATATCGATCGTGCCGGCGAGGCGTTGGCGGATGCGAACTCCGGGCGCATTCATACCTTCATCGCCACGTCGCCGATACACATGAAGATGAAGCTGCGCATGGAGCCCGACCAGGTGCTCGATCAGGCCGTGAAAGCGGTGAAGCGCGCGCGCAAGTACACCGACAATGTCGAGTTCTCACCGGAGGACGCCGGCCGTTCCGACCTGGATTTCCTCTGTCGGGTGCTGGAAGCGGTGATCGATGCCGGCGCCACCACGGTGAATATCCCCGACACGGTCGGCTATAACCTGCCGCACCAGTTCGGTGAGTTGATCCGCCAGTTGATCGAGCGCGTGCCCAACTCCGACAAGGCAGTGTTCTCGGTGCATTGCCACAATGACCTCGGGCTGGCGGTCGCCAACTCGCTGTCCGCGGTGTTGAACGGTGCGCGCCAGGTGGAGTGCACCATCAACGGCCTGGGCGAGCGTGCCGGTAATGCCGCGCTTGAGGAAGTGGTCATGGCCGTGCGCACCCGCCGCGACGTGTTCAGTTGCGATACGCGCCTGGAAACACCGGAGATCATGAGTTGCTCGCGGCTGGTGTCGAGTATCACCGGCTTCGCGGTGCAGCCGAACAAGGCCATCGTCGGCGCCAATGCCTTTGCGCACGAATCGGGTATTCACCAGGACGGCGTGCTCAAGAGCCGCGAGACCTACGAGATCATGCGCGCGCAGGACGTTGGCTGGGCGGCCAACCGCATCGTGCTCGGCAAGCATTCCGGGCGTAACGCGTTCCGCACCCGGCTTGAAGAACTCGGCATCCACTTCGAGTCGGAAGAAGCCCTCAACGAGACGTTCGCACGCTTCAAGGAACTCGCCGACAAGAAGCATGAGATCTACGACGAGGATTTGCAGGCGCTGGTGACCGAGGCGAACCAGGAAGCTGAAAACGAACAGTTCAAGCTGGTTGCGCTGCGGGTCTGCTCCGAAACCGGCGAGACGCCCAATGCGGATGTAACGCTGAACATCAACGGTGAGGAGCAGCAGGCCAGCGCGGCCGGCAGCGGCCCGGTGGATGCGACCTTCAAGGCCATCGAGCGCATCGTCAACAGCGGCACGGAGTTGTTGCTGTACTCGGTCAATAACATTACCAGCGGCACGGATTCACAGGGCGAGGTGACGGTGAGACTGGAGAAGGCCGGGCGCATCGTCAACGGGCTGGGCGCGGACACCGATATCGTGATTGCCTCGGCGCGCGCCTACGTCAATGCGCTGAACAAGATCATCGAGCCCGAAGGGCGCGAGCACCCGCAACGCGGTGACGTCTAGGCGTCATGGACCGGAAGGGCGGCACAGGACAGGGCGCGCGGCAGCAGCAGTACCTCGATGCGATGGGGGTTCTGCGCTGGAAACTGAAGAACCGCGAGTCCTCGCAGGATGCCCCGGCGGTTGCCGGGGCGGGTGTCCCGGAAGCGGCGGCAGGCGAGCAGGTGCGCGGTGCAGTTGCCGCGCCGGCTGCGTCTGTGCCGGACCGCGTTGCAGACACCGGTGCGGCCGACATGGCGTCAGTGCCTGTTGCGCAGGACGAGCCGCGTTCGGATATCGCCACGCTGGACTGGGATGCGCTGCGCGCACGTGTCAGCGCCTGTACGGCGTGCGCGTTGCACGAGAGCCGGACCCAAACGGTGTTCGGTGTGGGCAACCGCGATGCCGACTGGCTGATCATCGGCGAGGCGCCCGGTGCCGACGAAGACAAACAGGGTGAACCTTTCGTCGGTCGCGCCGGGCAGTTGCTCAACGCCATGTTGCTGGCCTGCGGCCTCAAGCGCGAACAGGTCTATATCGCCAATATTCTCAAATGCCGTCCGCCCAATAACCGTGACCCGCGGCCGGAGGAAGTGGCAAGCTGCGAGCCGTTCCTGATGCGCCAGCGGTCGTTGAACCGGCCGCAGCTGATCCTTGCCGTTGGAAGTAACGCGGCGCAGACCCTGCTGAAGGCCGACACGCCAAACGGCAAG
>CAYSRA010000139.1:0-6197 GCA_964433205.1 uncultured Thiohalobacter sp.
TCGGTCCCAAGTGGTTCCAGAACATCAACTGGAACATGCCCAACCTGCTGATGGCTTCCGTCCCCGGTTTTGAAAAGGTCGCCACTGGCCTGATGAAGAAGACCTTCAAGAACAAGGGTGTTGCCACCATCGAGGAACTGCGTGATCTGTGTCTGGAAGCCGACGTGAAAATGGTCGCCTGCCAGATGACGGTGGACGTGTTCGGTTTCGACCAGAGCGAGTTTATCCCGGAAGTCACCGACTATGTGGGCGCGACCTACTTCCTGCCGGTCGCCAAGGACGCGGATATCTGCCTGTTTATCTAGGCTGACGCGTAACCCGGAAAAGGCGTGCCATGCACGCCTTTTTTTATGTCAGAATAAAAAGCCATGCGAACACTCTATCCACCTGTCGAACCCTTTGTCCGCCATACCCTGAAGGTCGAGGTGCCGCACGCTCTGTATGTCGAGGAATGCGGCAGTCCGTCGGGCATCCCGGTACTGTTCGTGCATGGTGGTCCGGGCGGTGGTTGCGAACCCTGGCACCGGCAGCTTTTCGATCCGGATCGTTATCGCATTGTGCTGTTCGACCAGCGTGGTTGCGGGCGTTCGACGCCGCACGCCAGTCTGGAGGGGAACACCACCGCGGCCCTGCTCGACGATATGGAGCGTATCCGCGAGCACCTCGGTGTCGAGCGCTGGATGCTGTTTGGCGGTTCCTGGGGGTCAACGTTGAGTCTGTTGTACGCCGAGGCATTTCCGGAACGGGTACTGGCGCTGGTTCTGCGAGGCATCTTTCTGTGTCGCAGGCAGGACATCGACTGGTTTTACCAGCAGGGCGCATCGCGCCTGTTCCCCGATGCCTGGCAGGACTTTATTGCGCCTGTCGCGCCGGAGCGCCGTGGCGAGCTGGTGCAGGCGTATTACGAATTGCTGACCGGCCCCGACGAAATCCACCGCCTGGCGGCGGCTCGCGCCTGGTCAGTGTGGGAAGGTACGACCTCGACACTCGATCGCAAGCCGTCGCTGGTCAGCCATTTTGCCGACAGTCACGTTGCACTGAGCATGGCGCGTATTGAATGCCACTATTTTGTGAACGACGCCTTCATCCGGCCCGACCAGATCCTTGCAGATGCGGACCGGCTGAAGGGGATCCCCGGCCGCATTATTCACGGTCGCTACGACGTGGTGTGTCCGGTTGACCAGGCATTTGCCCTGCACCGTGTGTGGCCGGAGGCGGAACTGAACATCATCCCGGCCAGCGGCCACTCCGCCGGTGAGCCAGCGATTGCCGACGCGCTGCTGGCTGCAACCGACCATTTTGCGGACCGGTTGTCGTGATCGCTCTGTTGCAGCGCGTTACCGAAGCATGGGTCGAGGCCGGGGGTGAGCGTATCGCCGGCATTGGCACCGGCCTGCTGGTGCTGGTCGGTGTCGAGCGCGGCGACAGTGCCGCGCAGGCCGACCGCCTGCTGGAGCGGGTGCTGGGCTACCGGGTGTTCGGTGATGCGTCGGGGAAAATGAATCTGGGTCTCAACGATACTGGTGGCGGGCTGCTGCTGGTGCCACAGTTTACCCTGGCAGCAGATACCTCCAGCGGTCGTCGACCGGGTTTCAGCCAGGCCGCATCGCCGCAACAGGGCGAAGAGTGGTTTGACTACCTGGTAGCGCGCGCGCGGGACAGGCACCCTGTGGTGGAAGCCGGGCGATTTGGCGCTGATATGCAGGTTGGTCTCGTCAACGACGGCCCGGTGACCTTCTGGTTGCAGGTCAGGCCCGGGTGACTTCGTTGTGGTTTGTGCGGCACGGTCGCTGAAAATAGCAGGTTAATGCGCAGGTGCCTGCGGTAAGCGCCCAGAACAGGAAGAAACCAATGCTGTAGGCGCCCATGCGGCTGATTTCGGGAAGCCCGGCAATGTGGATCAGGTCCAGCGGGTCGAACAGGGTAAAGAACCCCCCCGTGGCGATGCCGGAGGTCAGAAAGGACGGCCAGAATACGGCGACGACGCGTTGAATGACAGGTATGTTCGACATGTGCTCCTCCGTTCTTGTGTTCCGGACGGCGGCATGACCAACTGCTCGCGTAATTCGGTTCAGAGTTCGTCTGAACTCAGGCGGGTCTGGAAGCGGCCCCCGGCCTGTACGCGGGCGCGTATTTCCCAGCTCATGTCCGCGGGTTGCAGACGAAGATACCAGATACCGGCCGGTAAGGCAGGTGCCGGAGCGACGTATTTTCCGTCATTCCGTCGTGTCAGCCGAACGCTGTGATCCAGTTCGGCGCGTGTTGCGTGGATGAATTGCAGCGTCAGATTGCGTTCCTGCAGCGTTCCGTTATGGCTGATCGCCAGCTCAAGGGTGTCGCCATCACTGCGCAGGAGGGCGCTCAGCTGCTGCGCAGCGGCGGTGTTGAGCCGGTGTTTCTGCTGGTTGATGGCCAGTCCTTCCTTGTAATAGTCATCGACGACCATGGCGTTGGGGCTTTGAATGGCGAGCATGATGGTAATGATGCCGCCGATGACGGCGCCGCCCGGTGGAATGATCAGTAACCAGGGCCAGGTTTGCCGGTACCAGGGACCTCGGTCAGTCGCTGTGGTGTGCTGCATGATCTACCTCGTGACCGGGCCAAGAAAGCGCGCGGTTTCAGTGCGGGACAGTGACGGGTCATCGACGGCCCGCAAGGTGAATTCAATGGTGTTCGATGCACGATCCAGAACCACCGGATCGACCTGCACCGAGACCGGCAGGCTGCGTACGTTGCCGGCGGGCACCTCGATGACCGGCGACTCGAGTTTGAGTTTCAGGTCTTTCAGCCCGGAAACACGCAGTTCGAAGGGGTGCGAATGCTTGTCCATATTGATGAGCTTCAGGGTGTAGACGTTTTCCACCAACCCCTCGGGCGTCTCACGGTACAGTACGTTGCGGTCGCGGATGATGTCCAGTTCCAGCGGTACGCGCTGGATGATGGCGTAGACCAGGCCGATGCTCAGTGCGGCCAGCACTACCATGTACATGATGATGCGCGGTCGCGCCAGCCGGGTTTTTATCCCCGCCATGACATTTTCGGTGGTGTAGCGAATCAGGCCGCGCGGGTAGCCCATCTTGTCCATGACCTCGTCACAGGCATCGATACAGGCGGCGCAGCCGATGCACTGGTACTGCAAGCCGTCGCGGATGTCGATGCCGGTCGGGCAGACCTGGACGCACAGCGTGCAGTCGATGCAGTCGCCGAGTCCGAGGCTGGCCGGGTCGACACCGCGCTTGCGCGGGCCGCGAGGTTCGCCGCGCTCGGCGTCGTAGGAAATGACCAGGGTGTCCTGGTCGAACATGGCGCTCTGGAAGCGTGCGTAGGGGCACATGTAAATGCACACCTGCTCGCGCAGCCAGCCGGCGTTGCCGTAGGTGGCAAAGCCATAGAACAGTACCCAGAAGGTTTCCCACGGGCCCAGCGAGAACTGCATCAGGGAAACGCTGAGTTGCCGGATCGGTGTAAAGTAGCCGACGAAGGTGAAGCCGGTGTAGAGCGAGAGTGCGATCCACAGCGTGTGCTTGACTGTCTTGACGCGAATTTTTTCGACCGACCAGCCGGCCTTGTCGCGCTTGATCTGCCGGTTGCGGGAGCCCTCGATCTTGCGTTCAATCCACAGGAACAGTTCGGTCCAGACAGTTTGCGGGCAGGCGTAACCGCACCACAGCCGGCCCGCCAGCGCGGTGAAGAAAAACAGCGACAGCGCGGCGATCACCAGCAGCCAGGCAAAGAAAAAGAAGTCCTGCGGCCAGAACGTCAGGCCGAAGATATAGAACTTGCGCGCCGGCAGGTCCAGCAGCACCGCCTGGCGTCCGTCCCAGGACAACCAGGCGATACTGTAGAACAGGCCAAGCAATACCGTCATGCCGAGCAGGCGAAGTCGTGCAAAGCGGCCGTCTATGCCGCGCGGGTAGACCTTCTTGTGCTGTGCGTAGAGAACGTCATCGACGCTGTTGTCCGTTGATGACGTTGCGGTTCGCTTTACGGCGGCGGACGATTGTTGCATGGCCCTCAACTACTTCTGTGAAAGGCTGTACACATAGGTCGCCAGCAGGTGCGCCTTGTCTTCACCGAGGAAATCCCGGTGCGAAGGCATGCGCCCGTTGCGCCCGTTGGCGATACTCTGACGGATGACGCCGGGCGAGCCGCCGTACAGCCAGGTGTTATCGGTCAGGTTGGGGGCACCCAGTGTCGGGTTACCCTTGCCGTCTGCACCGTGGCAGGCTGCACAGTAGGTGGCGAACGTGGCCTTGCCCGCGCTGGCGAGCGCCGGGTCGGCCTTGCGCCCTGACAGGGTCTGCACGTAGGCCACTACGGCGTCGATCTCCTTGCTGTCCAGCACTGTGCCCCAGGCCGGCATGCTGCCGGTGCGGCCATCGAGAATACTGGCGACGATGGTGTCGGGCTGGCCACCGTACAGCCAGTCCTTGTCACGCAGGTTGGGGAAACCCGGCCCGCCACCCGCGTCCGAACCGTGGCAGCCGGCGCAGTAGTTGACGAACAGGCGCTGGCCAATGCGCAACGCGTCCGGGTCGCGGGCCAGCTGTTCGACCGGAATGGCGGCGTATTTTTTGAACAGCGGGCCGAATTTTGCGTCGGCGGCCTGCACTTCCTGTTCGTAGGCGCTGGTCTGGCTCCAGTTGAGCAGGCCGCGGTAGCTGCCCAGCCCGGGATACAGCGCGAGGTAGGCAAGAGCGAACAGCATGGACAGGTAAAACATCCACAGCCACCAGCGTGGCAGCGGGTTGTTGTACTCGGCCAGCGTTTCGTCCCACTGGTGGCCGGTGACCTCGCCGGCGGCGGATTCGCCCGCCCGGGGTTTGGCGGTCCAGCGGATCAGCCACCAGCAGGCCAGGATATTGGCCAGCGTGAGGACAATGATCCACAGGTTCCAGAAGTTGCTGGTGAAGCTGACATCAGTGCCGGTCATGATGAACACCCTTGCTCAGTTGGTCGATTTCCTCGTCGGCAAACGGGAGGTTCGCCGCATCGTCAAACGCGCTTTTACGCTTGCTACTCCAGGCCCATATCCATACGCCGACGAAGGCGATCAGTGCCAGGGCGGTAGCAATGCCACGCAGTGTATTGATATCCATAACGGCTACCTCCGGGAAGCGATGGCAGTGCCAAGGTTTTGCAGATAGGCGATCAGGGCATCCAGCTCGGTCTTGCCCTTCACGGCGTCGGTGGCGCCGGCGATGTCCGCGTCGGTGTAGGGCACGCCCAGCGTTCGCATGACCTCCAGCTTCTTCGGCGTCAGCTTGCCGTCCAGGACATTTTCCGCCAACCAGGGGAAGCCGGGCATGATGGACTCCGGCACCACGTCGCGCGGGTTCATCAGGTGCACCCGATGCCAGTCGTCACTGTAGCGGCCGCCGACGCGGGCGAGGTCCGGGCCGGTGCGCTTGGAGCCCCACTGGAACGGATGGTCGTACACGAACTCGCCGGCTACCGAGTAGTGGCCATAGCGTTCGGTTTCGGCACGGAACGGGCGGATCATCTGCGAATGGCAGACGTAGCAGCCCTCGCGGATATAGATATCGCGCCCTTCCAGTTGCAGGGCGGTGTACGGCTTGAGGCCCTCGACCGGCTCGGTGGTGCTCTTCATGAAGAACAGCGGGACGATCTCCACCAGGCCGCCAACGCTGATGACCAGCAACACCAGCAGCGCCATCAGGCCTATATTTTTTTCGACAACTTCATGGCTCATGACAGTTCTCCGGTATCAGGCGGTTTGCGGGATCGGTGCGTCGACGGGGCGTGCGCCGGAGACGGTCCTGATGACGTTGTAGGCCATCAGGAACATACCGCTCAGGAACAGTACGCCACCGAGGAAGCGGACGAAGTAGAAGGGATGCATGGCCTGCACCGTTTCGATGAAGCTGTAGGTCAGGGTGCCGTCGTCGTTGACGGCGCGCCACATCAGGCCCTGCATGATGCCCGAGATCCACATGGACACGATGTACAGCACTACACCGATAGTGGCCATCCAGAAGTGCCAGTCGATCAGTTTGACGGAGTACATCTGTTCACGACCGAACAGCTTCGGCACCATGAAGTACACCGAGCCAATTGACACCATGGCGACCCAGCCCAGCGCGCCGGAGTGCACGTGGCCGATGGTCCAGTCGGTGTAGTGGGACAGGGCGTTGACGGTCTTGATCGACATCATCGGCCCTTCGAAGGTGGACATG
>CAYSRA010000140.1:0-6170 GCA_964433205.1 uncultured Thiohalobacter sp.
TGGTCTACGTGGGCGCGGTGATGGTGCTGTTCCTGTTCGTGGTGATGATGCTGGACATCAATATCACGGTCATGCGCGAAGGCTTTATCCGCCATCTTCCGGTTGGCCTGACGGTGGCGGGCCTGATGATCCTGGAACTGTGGCTGGTGATGAAGAACAAGGCGTTCGACGCCGTACACATGCCGGCCCCGCCGCCACACGGTGCCGATTACAGCAATACCCGTGAACTGGGCAGCGTGCTTTACACCGACTACGTGTACCCGTTCGAGATCGCCGCGGTCATCCTGCTGGTGGCGATAATCGCCGCCATCGTACTGTCGCTGCGCAAGCGCAAGACGTCGAAGAAGCAGAACCCGTCCGAGCAGGCAAAGGTCCGTGCCGAAGACCGGGTGCGCGTCATCAAGATGGAGGCAGAGAGCAGGGACTGATCGACAGCCCCGTTCAAATACATACCATGGTGCTTTCCGACTTTCTTATTCTGGGTGCGGTGCTGTTTGGCCTGAGCGTGGCCGGCATATTCATCAACCGCAAGAACGTCATCATTCTGCTGATGGCCATTGAACTGATGTTGCTGGCGGTGAACATGAACTTCATCGCCTTTTCGCACTTCCTCGGCGACAGCGCCGGGCAAGTGTTCGTGTTCTTTATCCTGACGGTGGCCGCCGCCGAGGCCGCAATTGGCCTGGCGATACTGGTCGTGCTGTTCCGTAACCGCCATTCCATCAACGTCGAAGACCTCGACAGTATGAAAGGATAACTGCTGTGGAGACGATCTATCTCGCCATTGTCCTGTCGCCGCTGGCCGGTTCCCTGCTGGCGGGCCTGTTCGGCAAGGTCATCGGTCGCAGCGGGGCGCACTGGTCCGCCATACTCGGCGTTGCCGTGTCGTTCGTATTGTCGGTGTACGTGTTCAAGTATATGATTATCGACGGCAACGAACCGTTCAACGGCACGGTCTATACCTGGATGGTCGCCGACGGTCTGCACATGGAGGTCGGCTTCCTGATCGACCGGCTGACCGTGTTGATGATGATGGTCGTGACCTTTGTGTCGTTGATGGTGCATATCTATACCGTCGGCTACATGCACGATGATCCCGGCTACCAGCGTTTCTTCAGCTATATCGCGCTGTTTACCTTCTCCATGCTGATGCTGGTGATGTCCAACAACTTCATGCAGCTGTTTTTCGGCTGGGAGGCCGTGGGCCTGGTGTCCTACCTGCTGATCGGCTTCTGGTACAAGAGGCCGACGGCAATCTACGCCAACCTCAAGGCGTTCCTGGTCAACCGCGTCGGTGATTTCGGCTTTCTGCTGGGCATCGCCGCGATCGCCCTGTACTTCAACACGCTGGATTATGCGGAGGTCTTCGCTGCGGCGCCGGGCATGACGGATGCGAAGATCGAGGTTTTCAGCGGCGTACCCTGGTCGGCCATTACCGTGATCTGCATCCTGCTGTTCATCGGCGCCATGGGCAAGTCGGCGCAGGTGCCGCTGCACGTGTGGCTGCCCGACTCCATGGAGGGTCCGACGCCGATTTCCGCGTTGATCCATGCCGCGACCATGGTCACGGCCGGTATCTTCATGGTCGCGCGCATGTCGCCGCTGTTCGAGTTGTCCGAGACCGCGTTGAGTTTCGTGCTGGTTATCGGTGCCATTACCGCGCTGTTCATGGGTCTTCTCGGTCTGGTGCAGAACGACATCAAACGCGTGATCGCCTATTCGACCCTGTCGCAACTGGGTTACATGACGGTGGCGCTGGGCGTGTCGGCGTACTCGGCCGCTATCTTCCACCTGATGACGCACGCCTTCTTCAAGGCCTTGCTGTTCCTGGCGGCAGGTTCTGTGATCATTGCGATGCACCATGAACAGGACATCCGCAAGATGGGTGGCCTGAAAAAATATTTACCGATCACCTACTGGACGTCGTTGATCGGTTCGCTGGCACTGATCGGATTCCCCGGGCTGGCCGGCTTCTTCTCCAAGGACACTATCATCGAAGCGGTGCACGCATCGCAGCTTGCCGGTTCCGCCGTCCCCTACGTTGCGGTGCTGCTCGGCGTGTTCGTGACGGCGCTGTACAGTTTCCGCATGTTCTTCCTGGTGTTTCACACCAATGAACGCTTCGACGACCATACCCGCGCACACCTGCGCGAGCCGCCGGCCGTCGTTACCATGCCGCTGATCCTGCTGGCGATCCCTTCGGTGGTGGCCGGATACTGGATCGACCCGGTGGTGTTCGGAGATTACTTTGGTGATGCCATCTATGTGAGCCAGGCGCACGATGTCATCGGCCACCTGTCGGAAGAGTTCCATGGCGTAGCGGCTTTCATCCTGCACGGCATCCAGGGGCCGGCGTTCTGGCTGGCGATGGGCGGGCTGGTCACGGCCTGGTACATCTATACCCGCCAGCCGGACCTGGCCAACCAGGCGCGCATGCGCTTCGTGTTCCTGTACCGCATTCTGGTGAACAAGTACGGTTTCGACCGCTTCTACGATACCGTGTTCGCCGGCGGTGCACGCGGCACCGGCTGGACGTTATGGAAGCTGGGTGATGTGCTTATTATCGACGGCCTGCTGGTCAACGGCAGCGCCAGAGTGGTGGGCTGGTTGTCCGGTGTCGTGCGTCACATCCAGTCCGGTTACCTCTACCACTACGCGTTCAGCATGATTATCGGTCTGTTGCTGCTGTTGTGGTGGACTATCGGCTTCGTGCCCAATGGATAACACGTCTGGCGGAAACCCGTCTGTGAAAGGAAAGATGGATGAGTGAGTTACCAATACTCAGTATCGTGATCTGGCTGCCGATTATCGGTGGTCTGGTGGTGCTCGCCGCCAGCGAGTGCGAATGCCTGAACCCGCGCCCGATTGCGCTGGGTTTTGCCGTGCTGACTTTCCTGCTGAGCCTGCTGCTCTATACCGGCTTCGATGTCACGACCGCGGCCATGCAGTTCGAGGAACGCGCCTCCTGGGTGAGTACCTTCAATATCTGGTACCACCTCGGCGTGGACGGCATTTCGATGCCGCTGATCATCCTTACCACATTCACTACGGTAATGGTGGTGCTGGCCGGCTGGGAAGTGATCAAGAAGAAACCGGCCCAGTATTTTGCCGCTTTCCTGATCATGGAAGGGTTGATGAACGGTGTGTTCGCGGCGCTGGATGCCATACTGTTCTACGTGTTCTGGGAAGGCATGCTGATCCCGATGTTCCTGATCATCGGTGTGTGGGGCGGGCCGCGCCGGGTCTACGCTACCATCAAGTTCTTTCTGTACACCTTCCTCGGTTCGGTGTTCATGCTGGTGGCGCTTATCTACATGTACACCCAGTCCGGCAGTTTCTCCATCCTGGACTTCCACGTCCTCAAACTGGGGCTGACCGAACAGTTACTGATCTTTCTTGCCTTCCTGCTGGCGTTTGCCGTCAAGGTGCCGATGTGGCCGGTGCATACCTGGTTGCCGGACGCGCACGTGGAAGCGCCTACCGGCGGTTCGGTGATCCTGGCGGCCATCATGCTGAAGATCGGCGGCTACGGATTTTTGCGTTTCAGCCTGCCGATTACCCCGGATGCCAGCAACCAGCTCGACTGGCTGATTATTCTCATGTCACTGGTGGCGGTGGTCTACATCGGCTTCGTGGCACTGGTGCAGGGCGACATGAAGAAGCTGATCGCCTATTCGTCGATCGCCCACATGGGCTTCGTGACACTGGGCTTCTTCCTGGTCTACACGCTCATGGAGGCCAACGGCAGCACCAGCGGTGCAGTGCTCGGTATCGAGGGCGGTATGGTGCAGATGGTGTCGCACGGCTTCATCTCCGCGGCCATGTTCCTGTGTGTGGGCGTGCTCTACGACCGCATGCACACTCGCGAAATTGCCGACTACGGCGGGGTGGCCAACACCATGCCGGTATTCGCCGCGTTCATGATGCTGTTTGCCATGGCCAATGCCGGTCTGCCGGGTACGTCCGGCTTCGTGGGTGAATTCATGGTGATACTGACCAGTTTCAAGGCCAGTTTCTGGATCGCGTTCCTGGCCGCGACCACCCTGATCCTGGGCGCGGCCTACACGCTGTGGATGGTCAAGCGGGTCATGTTCGGCGAGGTGGCCAACGCCAGCGTAGCGGCCCTGAAAGATATCAACGGCCGGGAAGCACTGATTCTCGGCAGCCTGGCGTTCATGGTGCTGTTGCTCGGCCTGTGGCCCGGCCCGCTGGTTGAAGTGATGGAAGCCAGCGTCAAGAACCTCGTCGCGCATATCGCGATATCGAAGCTATAGGAATCGGCATGATCGTACCCGCCAGTGAATTCGTGATGATACTGCCCGAGATCTTCGTGCTCTCGATGGCCTGCATTATTCTGGTGCTCGACCTGTTCCTGAAGGACAGCGAACGACAGATCAGCTACTGGCTGACCCAGTTGACGCTGGTGTTCGCGGCGGTGATCACCCTGTCGGTCGGCCCGGCCGAGACCCAACTGTTGTTTTTCGGTACCTTTATTGCTGACCCGATGGGCGTCGTGCTCAAGGTATTCATCTACCTGGTGACCGGACTGGCGTTCCTGTATTCACGGTATTACCTGAGTGCGCGCGGGCTGTTCAAGGGTGAATACTATGTGCTCGGCCTGTTCGGCATGCTGGGCATGATGGTGATGGTATCGGCACACAGCCTGATCACCATCTACCTCGGGCTGGAGCTGCTGTCGCTGTCACTGTACGCGATGGTGGCATTCAACCGGGATTCCTATCCCTGTTCCGAAGCGGCGATGAAGTACTTCGTGCTGGGCGCGCTGGCTTCCGGCATGCTGCTGTACGGCATGTCCATCCTCTACGGCATGACCGGCACGCTGGACATCGGCCTGATTGCGGATACGCTGGGCCGCCAGGAGAGTAGCGTGCCGGTGGTGTTTGCCACGGTGTTTATCGTTGTCGGGCTGGCGTTCAAGCTCGGTGCTGTACCGTTCCATATGTGGGTGCCGGATGTCTACCAGGGCGCCCCGACGCCGGTCACCCTGTATATCGGCAGCGCGCCGAAGATCGCTGCGTTTGCCATGATCATGCGTCTGCTCGCCGAATCGGTCGGTTCCCTGCAGAGCGAATGGCAGGGGATGCTGGTGGTGCTGGCCGTGCTGTCGCTGGGCATAGGTAATGTTGTCGCCATCGCCCAGACCAACCTCAAGCGCATGCTGGCGTATTCGACCATTTCCCACGTGGGTTTCCTGCTGCTGGGAATCCTGGCGGGCACGCCGGCCGGGTACTCGGCGGCCATGTTCTATATCATTACCTATGCGCTGATGGCAGCCGGTGCCTTCGGTATGATCATCCTGCTCAGCCGCGCCGGTTTCGAGGCCGACAGGATCGAGGACTTCAAGGGGCTGAACCAGCGTAACCCGTGGTTCGCGCTGGTCATGCTGATCCTGATGTTCTCCATGGCGGGGGTGCCGCTGACCGTCGGGTTCTTCGCCAAGCTGTCGGTGCTGCAGGCGGTGATCGACCTGGACATGGTCTGGCTGGCCGCCACGGCGGTGTTCTTCTCGGTGATCGGGGCGTTCTACTACATTCGCATGGTCAAGGTGATGTACTTTGACGACCCGACCGACAGCGAGCCGCTGGCCACGGATTTCGACCTGCGCTTTGGCCTGAGTGCCAACGGGGTGCTCATCCTGCTGCTGGGCCTGTTCCCGGGTGGTCTGATGGCCCTGTGCAGCCAGGTCATCCCCTGATACGATTCTGAAGCCATGACCAGTCAGACCGCGATCGTCCTGTTGCTCGCGCTTGCTGTGATTGCGGCCAACCTGCCGTGGATCAGCAATCGCATCCTGTTCATCTGGACCCCGAACGGCCGGAAACCGTCCTGGGTGCGGCTCGCCGAGTGGCTGCTGCTGTACTTCGTGGCGGGCGGGCTGGCGCTGGGGCTGGAGCAGAAAAGCATGGGCGAAATCCACACCCAGGACTGGGAATTTTACGCCGTCACTTTCAGCCTGTTCCTGGTTTTCGCCCTGCCGGGCTTCATTTATCGCAGTGAATTGCGGCGTTTGCTCGACCGGGCAAAAAAACGTTCGGCGATACCGCGTAACACCTTGCAGGATGGGCAATAAGCCATTAGAATGCGCGCTTCCTGATGCGGGGTGGAGCAGTCTGGTAGCTCGTCGGGCTCATAACCCGAAGGTCGTTGGT